>NZ_JBKOOL010000177.1:0-11303 GCF_046764065.1 Nocardia sp. NPDC002869 | reverse complement strand
GCCTCGAGACTCGCGCCTGCGGCGCATGCGCTTCGAGGCCGAAACGGCGAGACGGGCCTCAACCCTTGGAGGTGTCTCGTAGAACTCGACGCATGCGGGTTGCGTCGGCATTCGACGGCTGGATTCGGATGCCCACTTCAGAAGTACCAGGGGTAGGGGGTCCAGTCGGGGGCGCGCTTCTCCAGGAAGGAGTCGCGGCCCTCGACCGCCTCGTCGGTCATGTACGCCAGTCGTGTGGCTTCCCCGGCGAACAACTGCTGTCCGACCAGTCCGTCGTCGGCCAGGTTGAAGGCGTACTTGAGCATGCGCTGGGCCTGGGGTGACTTGCCGTTGATGGCTTCCGTCCATTCCAGGGCGACATTCTCCAGTTCCGCGTGGTCGACCACTTCGTTGACCGCGCCCATGGCGTGCATGTCCTCGGCGGTGTAGGTGCGGCCGAGGAAGAATATCTCGCGCGCGAATTTCTGGCCGACCAGTTTGGCGAGATAGGCACTGCCGTAGCCGCCGTCGAAGCTGCCGACGTCGGCGTCGGTCTGTTTGAAGCGCGCGTGTTCGCGGCTGGCGAGAGTGAGGTCGCAGACGACGTGCAGGCTGTGGCCGCCGCCGGCGGCCCAGCCGTTGACCAGGGCGATCACGACCTTGGGCATGAACCGGATGAGCCGCTGGACCTCCAGGATGTGCAGCCGGCCGGCCCGCGCCTTGTCCACGGTGTCGGCGGTGTCGCCGCTGGCGTACTGGTAGCCGCTGCGGCCGCGGATGCGCTGGTCGCCGCCGGAGCAGAACGCCCAGCCGCCGTCCTTGGGGCTGGGGCCGTTGCCGGTGAGCAGGACGGCGCCGACATCGGCGGTCGTCCGGGCGTGTTCGAGGACGCTGAAGAGTTCGTCGACCGTGTGCGGGCGGAAAGCGTTGCGCACTTCGGGGCGGTCGAATGCGATCCGGACGGTGCCCTGTTCGATGTGGCGGTGGTAGGTGATGTCGGTCAGGTTCTCGAACCCGGCCACTTCGCGCCACAGCGTCGGATTGAACGTCATGGGGGTGATTACACCAGGCTCGGCGGGGGCCGCCGGCCGGCCGTTGAGTTCACCACATCTGAGCCGAAATGTTTGGACGCTGTATAGCCCGGAGTTACGGTGCGTATATGAGCGAGCAGACCCAACCGACGATCGACGACAGCGCTGTCGACGAGGATCGGTACGAGCGGCACGGCGGGTTCCCCAAGGTCACCCCGGCCCGGGTGGGCCCGGAATTCGGCGAATTCGTCGAGGCCATGCGCACGCTCCAGGATCTCGCCGTCTCCGCCGACGCCCCCGCCGAGGTGTACGGGGCGGCCCGCGACCAGGTGAACGCGCTGATCGAGCTGCTCGGACCGTACCGGGCTCCGGAGCAGCAGGGCCCGGCGGGCCGGGCCGTCGAACTGCCCGGGCGCGGCAGCCTGCTTCTGCTGCCCTGGCGGACGGTCTCGGCCGGGCCCGACGGCATCGTGATGCGGGGCGTGTTCCGGCGCTTCCATCTCGGCGGGAACGCCGCAGCGCACGGCGGTGTACTCCCGCTACTGTTCGACGACCTGTTCGGGATGACCGTGCACTACGCCGGGCGACCGATCAGCCGGACCGCCTTCCTGCACGTGAACTACCGCAAGGTGACTCCGCTCGATACGCCGCTGACGGTACGCGGCCGGGTCGAGCGCATCGAGGGCCGCAAAACCTTCATCAGTGCCGAACTCGTCGACGAGGAAGGCACCGTACTGGCCGACAGTGAAGGACTGATGGTTCAACTTCTGCCCTGGCAGCCGTGATCGGGGCGTGCCGGCGGTATCGGTACGGCGGTATCCGGGCCGGGGCCGGGGCTTTCGCTTCCCGCGTGTGACAAGCCGTCCGGCCGATGGTGCTGGTCGGGCCCGGTGCGGCGGGGCCGGGCCGGGCCGAATCACGTGGGGCCGTAACGCTTCTGTCGTTGCGGAGGCGTCATCTCCGTCTGTTGCTTACCCATGCGGGGCGGAAAGTACTCCTGTGGGCGGTGCGTATAGTTGCGTTGCCCGTCCATACGAGTACTGATCCGGAGGATCCTTAAATTGGTTGCAGCACTGTCTGAATCACTGCTTGACGAGGCCACGCGCCCGGCCTTCCTCGCCGACGCCGTCCAGGTCCTGGACGCCGAGGTCTCCGATAAGGGTGGTGCGTCGGGTCTGGCCGTGAAGGGTGGGTACGCGGCGGTGAAGAAGATCAGCCCGTCCATCGTGCCCGACGCCCTGGAATCGCTGGCGCCCAAGCTGCTCGAGCAGCTTCAGCCGTACTGGAGTGAATTCCAGGCCGGTGGCACCGGCACCTTCGGTGAGCTGCTGAGCTCCAAGGGTGACGAGGTCGCCGAGTCCCTGCTGACCGTCACCGACGCGCGTGCCGCGAGCTCCAGCCGCCCGGCCCTGCAGAAGGTGTACAACTCGATGCGTTCCTCGGCCAAGAAGAACGTCATCGAGGCGCTGCCGCGGGTCGGCGACCTGGTGCAGAAGCACGCCGGCTGACCGACGTGTGATACGATCGCGCGTGCGCGCGGCACGTGGGGGGCCTCGACGACGAGGCCCCCGACGGGGGGGAGTTTCGGGGGTATCGGATATCCGGCGCGCGCCCCGAGCGGCGGGGAGCCGCCGGGTTCTTTTCATGCGGTTACGGCCACGACTCATTGGTGTGAGCAGGGCGACGCCGACGTGGCGGCCGTGGTCTGACAATCTAGAGGCGTGAATCCGTCAACAGCGCAGGCGCGGGTGGTCGTCGACGAACTCGCACGCGGTGGGGTTCGGGAAGTCGTGCTGTGTCCCGGCTCGCGTAACGCTCCGCTGGCGTTCGCCCTCCAGGCCGCCGACGCCGCCGGCCGGCTCCGGTTGCATATGCGGGTCGACGAGCGGACCGCCGGATTCCTGGCGATCGGCCTGGCCATCGCCTCGGGCGCCCCGGTTCCGGTGGTGATGACCTCGGGTACCGCGGTGGCCAATCTGGGGCCCGCCGTATTGGAGGCCAATTACGCGCGGGTTCCGCTGATCGTGCTCAGCGCCAACCGTCCGTACGAGATGCTGGGCACCGGCGCCAACCAGACCGTGGAACAGCTCGGTCTGTTCGGCAGCCAGGTCCGCACGACCATCAGCCTGGGACTCGCCGAAGCCGAGGCCGCCGCCGATTATCCGAAGCAGAACAGCGTCTGGCGCTCCGCGGTGTGCCGCGTGCTGGCGGCCGCGCGGGGAATCCGCTCGGGCAATGCCGGGCCGGTGCACTTCGATATTCCGCTGCGCGAACCGCTGGTGCCGGATTCGCTGGAGGGCGAGAACGCCCCGGCCGGGCGCGGCATCGAGCGGCCCTGGACGGCAACGCAGTACGCCACCCTCGATGTCCCGCTCGATATCGACCTCGGCCCCGATACCGTGGTGATCTCCGGGCACGGCGCCGGTCTGCACACCGAACTGGCGGCGTTGCCGACGGTCGCCGAACCCACCGCGCCGGCGCACGGTCCGGCCCTGCACCCGCTGGCCCTGCCGCTGCTGGAACCCCGCCAGGCGATCATCACGGGGCGGCCGACCCTGCACCGGCAGGTCTCCCGGGTGCTGGCCGATCCCGAGGTCACCGTGTACGCGCTGACGACCGGTCCGCGTTGGCCCGATGTCTCGGGCAATGTGGTCGGTACCGGTACCCGCGCGGTGACGGCCGGCACGCCCGATCCGCGGTGGCTGGCGCGCTGCCGCGATCTGGACGAGCGGGCCCGATCGGTGGTTCGCGACGAGCTGTCCAGGAACCTGAAACCCACCGGCCTGCACGTGGCCGCGGTAGTGATGGATGGGCTGCGCGAGGGCGATCAATTGCTGCTGGGCGCATCGAATCCGGTGCGCGACGCCGCGCTGGTATCGACGCCGCGGCCCGGTGTCCGGGTGCTGTCCAACCGGGGGGTGGCCGGTATCGACGGCACGGTGTCCTCGGCGGTGGGAGCGGCACTGCACCATTCGGGTCGCACTATCGCGATGATCGGGGATCTCACCTTCCTGCACGATGCCTCCGGCCTGCTGATCGGGCGCGGCGAACCACGCCCGGAGGATCTGACCATCGTGGTCGCCAACGACGACGGGGGCGGGATCTTCGAACTCCTCGAACAGGGCGACCCCCAGTACGCCGGTGTGTTCGAGCGGGTGTTCGGCACCCCGCACGGGATGGATCTGTCGGCGCTGTGCGCGGCCTACCGGATCCCGCACCGGCAGGTCGGGCTGGACGAGCTGGCGATCGAGCTCGCCGGGCACGTGACCGGTTTCCGGGTGCTGGAGGTGGTCACAAGCCGTGCCGGGTTGCGTGATCTGCACGCGGCGCTCCGCGCGAGTGTCGGGGCCTCCACGTAACCTCCGTCTTCGCTCGGCCGTGCGCGGCCGTATCGAATCGGTTTCGGCCACAGCTCGGCCGGGTGTGCTCCCGGCCGGTGGCCGCTCGGTATCTGTTGCGGCGCGGCCGGTGAATTCCGCCGGCCGGGTTCGTCGGTACAGGTGGATCCACCGACCCGAGGAGCTCCGATGCAACCCGAATTCGATATGTCGCAGGCGGCCGCCGCGCTCGCCGATATCGTCGCCGCGATCGGCGACGAGCAGCTCGACGTCCGTACTCCCGCAGATCTTCCGGTCCGCGCGATCCTGGAACATGTCGGCGGGCTGGCCGAGGCGTTTCGCGCCGCCGCCACCAAGGAGGCGGTCGGCGCGTCCGCGGCACCGCAGTTCGATTCCGGCGCGGCCCTGGCGCCGGACTGGCGGACCCGTATTCCCGCGCAGTTGAAGGCTCTCGCCGAAGCATGGCAGGAGCCCGGGGCCTGGGAGGGCGAGACGGAAGCAGGCGGCGTGACCATGCCGGCGGCGGTCACGGCGCGTGTCGCGCTGGACGAATTGGTCATCCACTCGTGGGATCTGGCGCGGGCCACCGGTCGCGACGTCGAGGTGGCCGATACCGATCTCGCGGTGCTGCTGCAGTTCCTGAAGGACACACCGCCGGAAGGCACACCCGGACTCTTCGGCCCGGTGGTACCGGTCGGACCCGGCGCTCCGGCCCTGCACCGGGTGCTGGGGCTCACCGGGCGTGATCCGTTCTGGATTCCCAAGGCGCGCCGAGAGATGATGCGGTGACCCGTCCGGCGGGTCATGCGCCGGTGCGGCCGAATATCCCGGCCGCGGCCGCGTGCGCCGCGGTTTCGGCCGCTGTCCGGGCGGCCTCGTCGTCGATGGGGTCACCACTGGCCAGCAGCCGGTAGTAGAGCGGACCGGAGACGGCGGTGAGGACCGCGCGGGGGTCGGTTCCGGCCGGCACCTCCCCGCGGGCGACGGCGTCGGTGATACAAGGCGACCATTCGGTGAGCCGGACGTCGTAGAACCGGCGCAGCGCCGAGGCTGTGCTCTCGTCGCAGGTCGCGGCGGCGATCACGGCGCGGAACAGGCGGCCCTGCCGGGGGTCGGCGAGGGTTTTCGCGACCAGGCGGGCATTGGCGGTCAGATCGCCGAGCAGGGAGCCGGTATCGGCGCGCGGTAGCGAATGTTCGGCCATATCCACCAGGAGGTCGGCGATGAGTCCGGTCGGGGTGCGCCAGCGGCGGTAGACGGTCGTTTTGCCGACCTCGGCGCGCGCGGCGACCTCGGCGAGGTCGAGTCGGGCGAAACCGTGTTCGGCCAGCAGATCGCCGGCGACCTGCAGTACCGCGGCGCGGACGCGGGCGGTACGGCCGCCGGGCCGCACCGAGCCGGGCGCGGCCAGCTCAGGATTCATAACGGGACTCCAGTTTCATTTATCGCTCGATGGGTGTAGCGTCGGATTCGTTAACGAAACCATAGACCCTTTAGGAGTTGGGATGGAATACCGGCGGTTGGGTGCCTCGGGTCTGGTCGTTCCCGCGCTGAGCTTCGGCGCGGGAACCTTCGGCGGACGCGGCGAACTGTTCGGCGCCTGGGGCGATACCGATGTCGACCAGGCTCGCCGGCTCGTGGATATCGGCCTCGACGCGGGCGTGACGATGTTCGATACAGCCGATGTCTATTCCAACGGCGCGTCCGAAGAGGTGCTGGGCGCCGCGATCCGCGGCAAACGCGATCGGCTGCTGTTGTCCACGAAGGCCGGACTGCCCACCGGGCCGGGCCCCTACGACGCCGGAACGGGTCGCGGACGCCTGATCACCGCGGTGGAGGCGTCACTGAAACGGCTCGGTGTGGACCATATCGATCTCTTCCAGCTACACGCCTTCGACGCCTACACCCCGGTCGAAGAGGTGCTGCACGCACTAGACGAGCTGGTCCGCGCGGGCAAGATCCGCTACCTGGGCGCCTCCAATTTCGCCGGCTGGCAACTGATGAAATCGCTGGCCGCCGCCGACCGCCACGGGCTGCCCCGCTATATCGCCCATCAGGTGTACTACTCACTGGCCGGCCGGGATTACGAATGGGAACTCATGCCGCTGGGCCTGGCCGAAGGGGTCGGCGCGGTGGTGTGGAGCCCGCTCGGCTGGGGCCGGCTCACCGGCAGGATCCGGCGCGGACAACCACTGCCCGCGGGCAGCAGGTTGCACAAGACCGCCGAGGCAGGGCCACCGGTGGATCCCGAACACCTTTACGACGTGGTCGACGCGCTGGACGAAATCGCCGCCGAAACGGGCCGATCGGTACCGCAGATCGCGCTGAACTGGCTGCTCACCCGGCCCACCGTCGGCACCGTCATCGTCGGTGCCCGCAACGAGGAGCAGTTGCGCCAGAACCTCGGGGCCGTCGGCTGGGAACTCACCGCCGACCAGCTGGCCCGGCTGGACAAGGCGAGCGCGCTCACCCCGCCCTACCCCTACTACCCGTACTACCGCCTGCCCGACTTCGCCCGGCTCAATCCACCCGCCGCCTGAGCCGGGGACGTCAGTACACGTCCCGGACATAACGTTTCTCGGCGGTGAGCTGCTTCTTGAAGGCCCGAGCGCCCTCCTCGTCGAGTTTGCCGTGGATGCGGGCGATCCGTAGCAGCGCGTCGTCCACATCCGCGGCCATCCGCGCCGCATCACCGCAGACATAGAAATGGGCGCCGTCGCGCAGCCACGACCACAGTTCGGCGCCGTGTTCGATCATGCGGTGCTGCACGTAGATTCGCTCCCGCTGATCGCGGGAGAAGGCCAGATCCAGCCGCGACAGGTGGCCGGTGCGGAACATGTCCTCCAATTCGGTCCGGTAGTAGAAGTTCTGCGCGGCGTGCTGATCGCCGAAGAACAACCAATTGCGTCCCGTCGCCCCCAGCGCGCGCCGTTCGTGCAGGAAACCGCGGAACGGAGCGATACCGGTGCCCGGGCCGACCATGATCATCGGCACAGTGGGGTCCAGCGGCGGCCGGAAATGTGGTGCCCGCTGCAGAAATATCGGTACCGCGGTGTCCGCGGCCCGGTCGGCCAGGAAGGTGGAGCAGACGCCGCCGCGCCGGGCCGCCGAGCCCGTGGCCGCCAGGTCGCCGTAGCGCACGATGCCCACGGTCAGCTCCACCCGGTCGGGGCTCGTCAGCGGACTGGACGAGATCGAATACTGGCGCGGCCGGAGTTTTTTCAGCACGTCGAGCCATTCCACCAGGTCGGCACGGACCGGGAAGTCCCGCAGCACATCCACCAATTGGCGGTCCCACAGATAGGAGGCGAGTTCGTTGCGGTTGTCGCGGCGCAGCAGTTTGGCGAGCCGGTTGCTCGGATTGTGCCCGGCGACGAATTCCAGCAGATCGCGCGACACCCCGGTGATGTCGTAGTGGGTGCGCAGCGCCTGCTCCAGCGATATCTCGCCGGTGCCGGCCGCTACGCTGCAATGGCCGTCCAGACCGGTCGCCGCCAGCCATTCCCCGACCAGCGACGGACAGTTGGTCGGCCGGACCCCGAGCGAATCGCCCACCTCGTACCGGGCGTCGAGCCCGGTCAGGTCGAAACTGATCCGCCGGACCTCTTTCGCGGCGTCCGGGGCGGTCAGCATCTCGTTGTCCAGCAGGGGCGCGGAGACCGGCGCGGTGCGGGTGAACGCGGTGGGTGCCGCCCGCCGCACCGGCAGCGGGGCGGGAGCGGTCCGTTCCAGGACACCGACCGCGGAGGCCGCGCCGACGGTTCGGCGCGGAGTGCCACCGCTGGGTCCGGCGGCCGGATCGGACCCGCTCGGTTCGGACAGTGCGGTGATCACCGCGTCCAGCCACTGCGCGCCCGGCTCGTCGAAATCGGGTTCACAGTCCTGGCGCGGTAACAGCCGGGTCGCGCCGCGGTCGGCGAACAGGGTGTCGAGTTTGCGACCGTGGCCACAGAAATCGTCGTAGGAGGAGTCGCCGAGCGCGAACACCGCGTACCGCATACCGGTGAGCCGGACCTCGCTCTCCGCGAGCCGGGTCCAGAAGCCGGCCCCGTTGTCCGGTGGGCCGCCGTCACCGAAGGTACTGGTGACGACCAGCACATCACCGGTCAGCATGTCGAGTGCGCAGGAGTCCATATCGAGCAGCCGCGGCCGGAGCCCGGATTCGGTGAGCCGCGCGGTGGCGGTCGCGGCGAAATCCTCGGCATTGCCGGTCTGGGAGGCCCACAGCACCGTTACATCCCGGGGCGGCGCCGCGGCCGGATCGCCGGCCGCCGGGACCGCGGGCACTTCACGCGAATACATCCCGGCCAGTAGCCCGTCCACCCACAGTCGGCTCCGATCCGACAGCGGTGCCGACGCGGGCAGGACCGGCTGCCCGGAGACCGGCAGCGACTGCAGCGCGGCGAGATAACCCCCCAGATAGATCCGTTCGGTTTCGGTCAGCGTCGGGGTGGCCGCGGTATCCAGGCCGAGCATCGTAGCCAGGGGATGAGGGCCGGACGCGGTGGATTCCGGTGCGCTGACCACTGTTTCCGGTCGGCGTGCCCGCTGCATCGGCGCGACCCGGCGCAAGGCGACCGCGCAGGCCTTGAACTCCGGCTGCAGCGAATCGGAATCGACCGCGTCAGTGGTCACCGCGTTGATGGTCAGGTATTCGCCCTGTTCGTCGTTCCAGTGGAAAGGCGCGAAACAGCCGCCCGGCCGCACCCGGTCGCTGACCCGGGCGGGCACCACCGCGCGCCCGCGCCGCGAGGTGATCTCCAGTTCGTCCCCCGGCTCCAGTCCGAGGGTACGGGCGTCGTCGGGATGGACTTCCACGAACGGTTCGCCGTTCAGCTTGTTCAGTGTGCCGACGCGACCGGTCTTGGTCATCGAATGCCACTGATGCTGCAGCCGGCCCGTATTGAGCAGGAACGGGTAGTCGTCGTCGGGCATTTCGTCGGGCAGCATATGCGGCCGCGGCCAGAAGACGGCGCGCCGGCTCGGGGTGGCGAACGCCGGCCGGGGTTCGTGACCTTCGGGATCGGTGTAGCGCGGCCCGCCCACACCGTCGTTCAGATAGCGAATCGGGTTGCGGCGTTGTGCGGGGTCGGGGCACGGCCACTGCATCGGGCCCTCGCGCAGGGTGTCGTAGCTCATTCCGCTCAGGTCGTAGCCGGTGGCGGGGTTGGCGAAGCGGCGCAGTTCGTCGAACACCTCGGCACTCGAGGCGTACTCGAAGCCGGGGAACCCCATGGCGGTGGCCACCTGGGCGATCAACTGCCAGTCCGGCCGGGCGGCACCGGCCGGCTCGACCGCGCTCCCCAGCAGGGTGACATTGCGTTCGGAGTTCACCATCACCGCGTCCGATTCGGCCCACAGGGTGGCCGGCAGCAGGATATCGGCGTAGGTGTTGGTGGCGGTCTCGGTGTAGGCGTCCTGCGCGATCACCAGTTCCGCCGCTTCCAGGCCGGCGATCACCGTCTTCCGATTGGCGACGGTCGCCACCGGATTGGTGCAGATGATCCAGGCCGCCTTGATGGTGCCCGCGGCGAGTTCGCGGAACATTTCGATGGTGCCGGGCCCCGCCTCGGTGCGCAGTGTTCCCGGCGGTAGCTCCCAGGTGGCCTCGACGAAGGCCCGGTCGGCGGGATTCAGCAGACTCCGCTGGCCGGGCAGACCGGGACCCATGTAGCCCATCTCGCGTCCGCCCATGGCGTTCGGCTGCCCGGTGAGCGAGAACGGTCCACTGCCCGGACGGCAGATGGCGCCCGTGGCCAGGTGCAGATTGCACAGCGCGTTGGTGTTCCAGGTCCCGTGAGTCGACTGGTTGAGCCCCATGGTCCACAGGCTCATCCATTCCCCGGCTTCCCCGATCCAGCGCGCGGCGGTACGGATATCCGCCTCGGCCAGACCGGTCAGCTCCGCCACCTTCTCCGGGGGATAACCGGCGAGGAACTCGGGCATGGCGCCCCAGCCCTCGGTGTGCTCGGCGATGAATTCGGTGTCGATATCACCGGCTTCCACCAGCAGATACAGCAGACCGTTGAGCAGTGCCAGATCCGTGCCGGGGGCGATCTGCAGGAACAGGTCGGCGCGGGCGGCGGTATCGGTGCGCCGCGGGTCCACCACGATCAGTTTCGCGCCCGCTTTGAGCCGGTCCGCCATGCGCAGGAACAGGATGGGGTGGCAGTCGGCCATATTCGCGCCGATCACGAAGAACAGGTCGGCGTGCTCGAAATCGTCATAGGAGCCCGGCGGGCCGTCGGCGCCCAGCGACTGTTTGTAGCCGGTGCCCGCACTGGCCATGCACAGCCGGGAGTTCGCCTCCATATGGATGGTGCGCAGGTGGCCTTTGGCGAGTTTCGTGGCCAGGTACTGGGCCTCCAGCGACATCTGCCCGGAGACGTAGAGCGCGATGGCGTCGGGGCCGTGCTCCGCCAGGATCCGGCGCAACCGCGTAGCGGCCTCGCGTACCGCTTCGTCCACGCCGGCCGGCTGCGGCTGTATACCGCGTTCGGGCCGCAGATAGGCGGTCGACATCCGGCCCGGTGCCCGCATCAACTCCACGTGGGTGGCGCCCTTGGTACACAACCGCCCGCCATTCGACGGATGCAGTGTGTCCCCGCCGACCTTGGCGATTACCGGCGCGCCGGTGTCGTCGGCCGCGGTGGTGATCTCGATACCGCAGCCGACCCCGCAGTAGGAGCACGCCGTCCTGGTCGTACCCGGCCGCCGGTTCTTGCTCACCTCGGACATGAGTCCGATCGTCCCCGCGGCCGATTTCCTCGGGTTTGCCCGATGTTATCGCCGGATGACATTCCACTTCACCGGCGAAAATCACAGTTGTGAGGTAGATGAACCCGGCCGATACCGAGCGTTTCAGAAAGTGTTGGGGAACCTGATCGGTTAGCTGTTGAGGTCGTCTGCTAGACGGCGGGCGGCCTCGGTTTCGATCGGGCCGGAGGGTTCCACG
>NZ_JBKOOL010000176.1:0-11346 GCF_046764065.1 Nocardia sp. NPDC002869 | reverse complement strand
ATACCGGGCCCGGCGACCGTGGGCCCGGTTCCGGGCCCACCAAAAAGGTAACGGGTCTCCTCGATCTCCGCCGCGCGTGGCCGGGCACCCTCGTCATGAACCCGGTGCATCTCTCGGGCCCGAAACCCGCCGGCCCGGCCGACGCCGAACACTGGCTCGGCCTGGGTGCCGACCTCATCAGCTTCGGCCGCGGCTTCCTCGCCAACCCCGACCTCGTCGAGCGACTGCGCAACACGCTCCCGATCACCCCCGCCGACGAGGACACCTACTTCCAGGGCGGTGACCGGGGCTATCCGACCTACCCGGCGTACCGGTACCCGGCCTGATCCCGGACGCGGCCGAGCGAACCCGGGCCGCCGCGAGTCGGGCCGGACCGGTCGCCGATCACCCTTTCCCGGCCGTACCCGCCATGCGACCTCCGGTCCGGTCCGAGCGCGCGGCGGTGATATCGACGGCATGGTCCACCGCCCAATCGGCCAGCGCCGAAAGCGGGACCAGCAGCGTCTCCCCGAGCGGAGTGAGCCCGTATTCCACGGCCGGCGGAACCGTCGGGTACACCACGCGATCGATGAGCCCATCGTCCTCGAGCGCGCGCAGGGTCCGGGTCAGCATGCGCTGGCTGATGCCCTCGATCGAGCGGTGCAGTTCGTTGTAGCGGTAGCGGCGTTCGGCCAGCAGCGCGATCACCCTGGAACGCCTCGCCCGAGGCGACCGGGTCGTGGCGATCGGCAACAGCCCGGCCAAAGGAGAACAACTCACCCTCGCGGCCGGGGCGCACGCGGACCGCCTCCACTTCGTCCGCGCCGACCTGAGTTCCGTCGCGGAGGCGGAGCGGGTGGTCGGCGAAATCGGCGCGGCCTACGACACTCTGGACGCACTCCTGCTCTTCGCGAACCGCACCTCACGGAAACGCGTCCAGACCGCCGAGGGTTTCGAGCACACCTTCGCGCTGTACTACCTCAGCCGGTATCTGCTCTCGCACGAGCTGGTTCCGCTGCTGGCGCGCGCCCCGCGACCGGTGATCGTCAATGTCGCCGGTGTCGGTGTGCAGAAGGGCGCGGTCCACTGGGACGATCCCCACCTGACCCGCGGCTACAGCGTGGTCGGCGCCCAGTTGCAGGCCGGGCGGGCCAACGACCTGCTCGGTGTGTCGTTTGCCGAAGAGCACGGCCACAAGATAAAGGTCGTCCTCTACCATCCGGGTTTCACCAGGAGCGGCGATCTGTCCCCGCTCGGCTTCCTCACCCGCACCGCGATCCGTTCCCTCGCCGCGGTCGCCGCACGCCCGGTGCGCGAATCGATCCGCCCATTACACGATTTCATCGACAACCCGCCGGCGGAACCGCTCACCGCCGTGGACCGCGGCCGCACCCTGGACCTCTCGCTCCCCTCACTCGATCCCGGCAACGCCCGTCGCCTCGCACGGCTCACCGCGGATCTCCTGGCCTCGCGAGCCTGACACTGCCACCGACCCGCACCGCCGACGGCTCGGCTGCCCGTCGCGTGGGATCACCGCCGGCGAAACTCCCGGGGACCGTGCGGCCACCACTGATAACTCGGGCGAATCCCCCGATGATTCCGCCGAGCAGCCCGCCGGTGACGCGGCAAGCGCGACCGGAATCTTCCGGGGCCCGAACGCCACACCTCTCGAATAGCCTGGCCGTCCTCAGTTCACGACTTCGACTGAGTCCTGCCCTTCACCCCCTCCGAAAGTAAAGTCCAGGCGGTGGATGTTCTGTATTTCCTCAAACACAGTCCATGCGACGACCTCGAACTGAAGTATTCGCTGCGGAGCGTCGAACGCTATATGCCGTGGGTGAGGCGGGTGGTGGTGTTCGGCGATCGGCCGGAATGGCTGGCGGGTCCGGAGAGCGGAATCTTCCATGTTCCACACGAGGCGATCGCCTGGATCGGTCCCTACAGAACGCCCGTCACGAATTGGTTCCTGATGTTCTATCTCACGGCCCTGCTGCCGGAACTGGACGAGGAATACATCTTCTTCAGCGACGACTTCGTTCTGCTCCGCGATCTCACGCCCGACGAGGCCCAGCGGAACCGCTATCTGCAGGATCTGGCGACCCTCGACAGTCGCGGCAAGGGCCTGTGGATGGACAGCCTGTGGCGGACGTATGACCTGCTCAAACGCCTCGGCTACGGCACGCTCAACTATGAAACGCATGTGCCGACCTGGTTCCGGAAGCAGTGGGTGCTGGACGCATATCGCGATCTACGGGATTTCGTCACCGAGGACCGCTGGCAGGGCGCGATGGGCATCACCGCCATTCTGAGCCACATCCAGAAGCACCACCCGCGACCGCTGGTGCATCTCAAAACGGAGGGCAGCCGGGTGGGCTTCCACGGCAAACCCCCGGCATACGAGGAGGTCGTCTCCCTCGCTTGCGCGGCAGACGCGAGGTTCCTCAACTTCGACGACGCGGCGTTCGGCCCCGACATGCAACGCTTCCTCGCCGAGCGATTTCCACGCCCCTGCCGCTACGAACGGCACGAAACCCCCTCGACCCCCACCAGCGCCGTCGTCGATACCAGCAGCGTGCCGGCTTCTTGATTACGGCCTGTGCGAACGATGAGCTCACGAACCGATCACGAGGCGACCTCCTGTTCAGCTGGACGCACGAAATATCGAGGCCGACAACTGCCTGCTGTACAGCAGGCAGTTGTACCGGTCAGCCCAGCAGCGAGACTGCCCGCCGCAGCGCGGCAATTCCGGCGGCCTGCACCGGGTGCCCGGTGACGACACTGCATCCCACGGCCCGGCGGCGGCCCGAGCGTGAATCCCAGGCCGCCATCCGAACGCCGTGATCCGGAGAGTTACCCCTTGAGCAGGGCGCGGGACATGACCACCCGCTGAATCTGGTTGGTGCCCTCGTAGATCTGGGTGATCTTGGCGTCGCGCATCATGCGTTCCACCGGGAAATCGGTGGTGTAGCCGGCCCCGCCGAACAGCTGTACCGCGTTCGTGGTCACTTCCATGGCCACATCCGAGGCGAAACATTTGGCGGCGGCCGAGATGAACCCGAGGTTCGGTTCGCCGCGCTCGGCGCGGGCGGCGGAGGTGTAGACCATCAGCCGGGCGGCTTCGATCTTCATCGCCATATCGGCCAGCATGAACTGGGTGTTCTGGAAGTCGGCGATGGACTTGCCGAATTGTTTGCGGTCCTTGGTGTAGGCCAGCGCGGCGTCCAGGGCGCCCTGGGCCAGGCCGACCGCCTGCGCGCCGATGGTGGGGCGGGTGTGGTCGAGGGTCTGCAGGGCGGTTTTGAAGCCGGTGCCGGGTTCGCCGACGATGCGGTCGCCGGGGACCCTGCAGTTCTCGAAATACAGTTCGGCGGTCGGGGAACCCTTGATGCCGAGCTTGTGTTCGAGCGGGCCCACGACGAAGCCTTCGTCGTCCTTGTGCACCAGGAACGCGGAGATACCGTTGGCACCCTTGTCGGGGTCGGTGACGGCCATGACGGTGTACCAGGAGGATTTGCCGCCGTTGGTGATCCAGCACTTGGACCCGTTGATGATCCAGTCGTCGCCCTCCTGGCGGGCGCGGGTGCGCATACTGCCCGCATCCGAGCCGGCTTCCCGCTCGGACAGCGCGTAGGAGGCCATTTCGCCGTTGACGATATCGGCGAGCACCTTCTGCTTGAGTTCCTCGGAACCGTTGAGGATCATGCCCATGGTGCCGAGCTTGTTCACGGCCGGGATGAGCGAGGAGGACCCGCAGACTCGGGCGACCTCTTCGATGACGATGCAGGTGGCCACGGAATCGGCGCCCTGGCCACCGTAGACCTCGGGGACGTGCACGGCGTTGAAGCCGGCGGCGTTGAGCGCGGAGAGGGCTTCCTCGGGGAACCGGGCGTGCTCGTCGACGTCCTTGGCGTGCGGGGCGATTTCCTTCTCGCACAGGGCGCGGATGGCCGAACGCAGCTCATCGTGGAAGTCCGCCAGCTTGAACAGATCGAAATCCGGGTTTCCCGCCATTGGGTTCACTCCTGTTGCGTACGGGGTAGCACCGATAATCGGCACTCAGTGTCAAGACCTCCGCCCAGTATACCGCGCGCTCGCCCGGGTTTGCGCGCCGCGTTATGGCACTCGGTGTCAATCGGCGGGCGCTTCTGCCAAACTACCCAGCCGCTGCCGCAGCAGTTCGGCGACATGCCGAACGGGCAGGTCCCGGCGGAACACGGCGAGTACGAGATCGTCCTCACCGCCCGGGCGCCGGCCACCCCGGGGGATCTCGCCGAGCGCGGTCCGCAGGTCACCCGGGCCCGCCGCCGACTCGCCGCGGATCATCCGGCGCAGCAGATAGTTGTGGGTAGCGGTCACCGCGGCCGCGAACTGCACGCGCGCCAGGTCGGGGGAATCGGGCAGCCGCTCACGCAGGTAGTCGGTGAACAGACGCTCGTAGCGGAAGACGGTCACGATCTCCCGGTCCCGCAGCGCCGGGACCCGGCGCACCACCCGGTACCGCCGCTCGGCGATATCGCGCCACCGGGTGAACCGCTCGAACACCCCGACCGCCGCCTCGCAGACCGCGTCCCACGGGTCGAGCTGCGCCTGCTGCAGGTATTCCAGTGCGGCGGCCAGCTGGGCCTCGTGGTCGGCGAAGATCACATCTTCCTTGGACCGGAACTGCCGGAAGAACGTACGCCGCGATATCCCGGCGGCCTCGGCGATCTCGTCTACCGAGGTCGCCTCGTAACCCTGATCCGCGAACAAACGCAATGCCTCGTCCACGACACCGAGCCGGAAACGGACGAGCTCGGCGCCGCCGACTCGGCGGGCGGTTTCCTCGTTGTCCATGGCGACACCGTAGCGAGCGGGGCCGCGCTGCCCTCAGCGTCGTCCGTCGAGCGCGATATGGAGGTCGGCTCCGCTGAACAACAGGTCCGCACCGCGCTGTGGCGGCGGGCCGCTCTCGACGGACCGCGTCCGCGGTGCGAGCAGGTACAGCTGGTGCAAGAACACCTCCACCGCGAGCGTCGCGAGTTGCTTACCCGGGCAGATGTGCGCACCGAACCCGAAGGTCAGCGGTAGTTTCCCACGCCGCCGCAGGCTCCCGTCATCCGGGAAGGCCGCGGGATCGCGGTTGGCGGCCGCGAACATGACCAGCACCGGTCCCGCGGGCAACTCGGTCCCACTGGTCAACACGACCGGACGCCGGATGCGCCGCTTCCAGGCCACCAGCCCCGGGTCCAGCCGAAGCACTTCGACCGCCACATCGGCCGCCGTCCCGGGTTCGCCCAGCAGCCGCCACCATTCCCGATCCGGGTCGTGCAGTAGTCGCTGGACACCCTGCTGGATGCTGCCGCTCACCGTATGCACTCCGGCGGCCAGCGAATTCGCCACCGCCGAAACCGCCACCCGGCGCGGTATTCCCGCATCGCGCAGGCCGGTCGCGAAACCGACCGTGTCGCTGCGCAGACCGTGGTCGACCGCACGCCCGCTGACGGTGAACAACTGTCCGAGCGCCGCCACCGCGCCGGCCAGTTCCCGGCCGCGCATCGATCGGCCCAGCAATCCCGACTGAGCGCCACTCCACACCGCGACCCGCGGCCACATTTCGGGCGGCAGCCCCACCGCGGAACCGGTCACCCTGGTGGCGTACGCGATGGACAGCGCAGTCACGTCCAGCGTCGCCCCGAACGGCGCCGTCGCGGCGAGGGCGGCGTGGAAATGCTCGGTCATCGCCGCGAGGTGCTGCGGCCTGTCCGCGGCCCGGATCGTGAAATGCCCGGCCGGACCGGCCATGGTGTTCCACACCCGGTCGTGCAGGGGTTCATCGGCCAGATCGGCGGTCGCCTTCGCGGGCAACGGGATCAGATGCCGGAACAGATGCGGTAGTGCTCGCGGAGTGGCGGCGATGCGCGGATACCCGACCAACGGCTCCAGTGAGTTGTCCCGGGATATCTCCGCTTTCCCGGCGGCAAGAACCTCGCGGACATCGTCGTACTTCCAGATCATCCGTAGTCCCGACCGGTGCGCGTAGGAGCGCTGCGGCCATTCGTGCAACAGGCGGTAGCGCTCGTCGCGCTCGGCGAAGAACATCTCGTTCGCGGTCACCTCGGCGAACGGGAACTCCGCCATGGGAACCGCCTGATTGTCGACCCTGTACACCGGCAAGGATCGTAGGCCGAGCAGGTGTACGGCGCTTCCCGGGGACGGCGATACCGCGGTCGTCCCCGGGAAGCGCGATCAGCCCAGCAGACGTGCGCGCAGCGCCTCGTCCTTCTCCAGGACCATCGTCTCGAGACCGGCCTGGAACTGCTCCATCCGCTCGCGCAGTGCCGTCTCGTGCGCGCCGAGAATCCGGGCGGCCAGCAGGCCCGCGTTCCGGGCGCCACCGATCGACACGGTGGCCACCGGGACTCCGGCGGGCATCTGGACGATCGAGAGCAGCGAATCCATGCCGTCGAGGTACTTCAGCGGGACCGGCACACCGATTACGGGCAGCGGGGTCGCCGAGGCGACCATGCCCGGTAGGTGCGCGGCACCGCCGGCGCCCGCGATGAGCACCCGCAGACCCCGGCGGGCGGCGTCGCGAGCGTAGTCGAGCATGCGCTGCGGGGTCCGGTGCGCGGACACCACACCCACCTCGAACCGGATCCCGAATTCGGCCAGCGCCTCGGCGGCGGCCTCCATCGTGGGCCAGTCGGAATCGCTGCCCATGATCAATCCGACCGCCGGGGAGCCCGGAACACTGCCTTCCACCACGTCACTCATGCGGGTCCCATCCATCGGTCCATACCGCGTGCGACATCCAGTGCGCCGCGCGCTCGGCTCGTTCCCGTACCACCGCGACATCGTCGCCGAGCACGTTCACATGCCCGATCTTGCGGTCCGGGCGCTCGCCCTTGCCGTACAAGTGCACCTTGGCGTCCGGCATCCGGGCGAACAGGTGGTGCAGGCGTTCGTCCATAGACATGGCCGGCGCCTCGGGCGCCCCGAGGATATTCGCCATCACCGTCACCGGTGCGAGCGGGCGGGTATCGCCGAGCGGGTAGTCGAGCACCGCGCGCAGATGCTGTTCGAACTGGCCGGTGCGGGCGCCGTCCATCCCCCAGTGCCCGGAATTGTGCGGGCGCATGGCCAGCTCGTTGATCAGCAGGGTTCCGTCGGTGGTCTCGAAGAGTTCGACCGCCATCGCGCCGACCACCCCGAGATCCGCGGCCAGCCGCAGCGCGAGCTCCTCGGCCTCGGCGGCCAGCTCCTCGTCGAGATCGGGCGCCGGGGCGATCACCACGGCGCACTGACCGCGGCGCTGCACGGTCTCCACCACCGGCCAGGTCGCGGCCTGACCGTACGGCGAGCGGGCCACCATGGCCGACAGCTCACGCTTCAGCGGAACCCGCACCTCGGCCAGCAGTTGCACGCCCGCGCCGAGCTGCTCGGCGGTGATCTTCGCCGCGGCATCGGCGTCCTCGGGCATCCACACGCCGCGCCCGTCGTAACCGCCGCGGATCGCCTTGAGCACGATCGGCCAGCCGTGTTCTTCGCCGAAGCCCACCGCCGCGGCCTCGGACTCGACCACGGTGAACGCGGGTACGGGCAACCCCCGCGCGGACAGTTCCGTGCGCATGGCCAGTTTGTCCTGGGCGAAGCGCAGCGCGTGCGGCGGCGGGAGCACATTCACCCCCTCCGCCACCAGCGCCTCGAGGTGCTCGGTGGGCACATGCTCGTGATCGAAGGTGAGCGCGTGGGCGCCGGTGGCGGCCCGGCGCAACGCGCCGAGGTCGGAATGGCTGCCGAGCACCACATCGGGGCTCACCTGAGCCGCCGGGTCGTCCGGCCGTTCGGCGAGCACCCGGAGCCGCTGCCCCAGCTCGATGGCCGCCTGATGCGTCATCCGCGCCAGCTGTCCGCCACCGATCATGGCGACGGTCGGCATCGCGGCAGGGTCGAAACTACGTGCGTTCACGTCGGTCAATACTGTCACGTCCTGCGCGAACGGCAGCTGGCGGTATGCTCCGGACTTGTGTCATTCGTCGACGACGTGGTCAGCGTCCTACCGCAATCTCTTCAAGAGATCGCCTACCGCCAGCGCGAGCTCATCAAGTTCGCCATTGTCGGGGCGACCACGTTCGTGATCGACGGCGGCATCTTCTACGCCCTGAAGTGGACGGTGCTGGAGGAGAAACCGGTCACCGCGAAGATCATCTCGGGTGTCATCGCGGTCATCGCCTCCTACATCCTGAATCGCGAATGGTCGTTCAAGAACCGCGGTGGCCGGGAACGCCATCACGAGGCACTGCTGTTCTTCGCGGTCAGCGGAGTGGGAGTGGTGCTGAGCATGGCGCCGCTGTACCTCTCCCGCTATGTCTTCCAGCTGCACCAGCCCACGGTCAGCTTCATGGTGGAGAACATCGCCGACTTCATCAGCGCCTACATCATCGGCAACCTGTTGCAGATGGCGTTCCGGTACTGGGCGATGCGGCGCTGGGTCTTCCCCGACGAGGTCGACCAGATGCTCGAACAGCTCGAAGAGTATGTGGAAGAGGAGCACGACCGGCGCACTCTCGGCCGCTGAGCCCGGCGCCGCGACCGATCAGCGCGGCTCCCCCACCACCCGCGTCTCCACTCGCGCGGCCAGTGGTTTACCGAGGAATACCGCGAACAGCGCGGGCCGCCGCCGCTGCAACTCCAACCGGCCGCCGTCGGCCTCTATCAGGGCACGCGCCAGCGCGAGCCCCACACCCGTGGATCCCGCGCCGGAGAAACCACGATCGAAGATATGCGGCGCCAGCTCGTCGCTGACCCCCTCGCCTTCGTCGGCGACCTGCACACACACCAGCGGTTCGCGATCCTGCCCGGGACGCACGGTGCGCACCGAGACCGTGCAGGTGCCGCCGCCGTGCATCAGCGCGTTGTCGACCAGCACTGTCACCGCTTCCCGCAGCCGGGACCCGGAAATGGGCGCCCGCAGCGATTCGTCACCGGTCAGGTACAGAGTGCGGCCGGCCTCCCGGAATGGATGCGTCCACTCGGTGACGATGCCGCGCAGTTCGTCCATCACCGGTACCGGATCACGGTCGGTGGCGTCCTCGTCGCGCGAGGCCCGGACGAGATCGTCGATGGCCTCGGTCAGCCGGTCGACCTGGGCCATGGCCTCCTCGGCCTCGTGCACCACCGCCGGATCGGTGTGCGCGGACAGTTCGTCCAGCCGCAGGCGGACCGCGGTCAACCGGCTGCGCAGCTGATGGGATACATCGGCTACCAGCGCGTGCTCGCGTTGCAGCCGGCCCGCGATCTCGACGGTGGCCGAATCGAGCACATCGGAGACGCGGTCCAGTTCGGCAATGCCGTGGCGGCGCGGATCCGGGCGGAAATCGCCCATGGCGAGCCGGGCGGCCCGGGCGGCCACATCACGGATGGGGTCGGCGACCCGGCGCGCGGTGACGATGGCGACCGTGATCGCCGCGCCCAGCGAGATCGCGACGGCCAGCGCCACCCCGGCCACCGCCTGTCGCTGCCGGGCCTGCATCGGGGTCGCGGGCACCTCCAGTCGTAGCGATACATCGGTACCCATCGACAGCGATTCCACCAGCGGGTCGGTCACCGTCCCGGCGCCGACCTCGACCTTCACCGCCGTATCCTCCGGCGCCGGATACACGACGGTGAGCCGCCCGCCCTCGGGCACCAGCGGCTGCACGGTGTGCAGATCCAGGCCGCCGCTGATCACCCCGCTGCCGTGTTCCTGCCCGATGACCTCCGCGGAGATCAGCTCCAGCCGGCTGCGCAGATCGTTGCGGGTGATGTCCTCCACCCACAGCCACGCCGTATAGGTGAGCGGCACCCCGAGCACGACCGTCGTGAGCATCAGCACGGTCAGCATCGACCGCAGAATCCGCCGCCGCACGTCAGTCGGTGTTCAACCGGAAACCGACACCGCGCACGGTGACGATCCGGCGTTCGGCCATCGGGCCCTCGTCGCCGATCTTGCGCCGTAACCAGGACATATGCATATCCAGTGTCTTGGATCCGCGCAGTTCGGCGTCGCCCCAGACCTCGCGCAGGATCGTATCCCGGGGCACCACCTGGCCGGCCCGATCGATCAGCACCTTGAGCAGTTCGTACTCCTTGTTCGCCAACCCGACTTCCACCCCGTTGACCAGCACCCGCCGGGCCGCCGGTTCCAGGCGGATCCCGCCGACCTCCACGGTGTCGTCACCGATCCCGCTGCGCCGCAGCAGGGCGCGGACCCGGGCCAGCAGTTCGGCCAACCGGAAGGGTTTTCCGACGTAGTCGTCGGCCCCGGCGTCCAGCCCGACCACGAAATCGACTTCGTCGGTACGGGCGGTGAGCATCAGCACCGCCATCTCGGCGCCGCGGGCCCGCACCTGCCGGCACACCTCCAGCCCGTCCATTCCCGGCAACCCGAGATCGAGGATCAGCAGATCATGGTGTCCTTCCAGTGCGCGGTCCAACACCGCGGGACCGAAGCTCTCCACGGTCACCGAATACCCTTCGCGGCCCAGCGCCCGCGAGAGCGGCGCCGCGATGGCCTCGTCGTCTTCGCCCAGCAATACGGCGGTCATGCGACAAGATTACGGTCCACCGGCCCGGTACCGGCTTCCTCACGCCCGGGCAGCGGCCCGCGGCGGCAAGATCAGAAGCCGCCGTACCGGGGCGCCGCCTCGAAGACCTGGTGATAGAGCAGCGCGTGCACCTGTTCCACATTCGGGATATCGCTGTATTCCAAGGGTTCTTCGGACGAGGACCCGATGATCAGTTCCCCGGTCCCGAACATCCGGTCGACCAGCCCGTGCCGGAACTGGACACTCGAGATACGGCTCATCGGGATATCGATGCCGGTGTGGGTCATCACGCCCTCACGGACCAGCACCCGGCGATCGGTGACGATGAAATGGGTGGATTTCCAGGTCACGATCGGCGCGATACTGCGCCACGCCAGCAGCAACAGCCATACGACCAGGACGACAAGCAACAGGATCGTCCGCCACGATTCGTCGGCGGTACGCCACACCAGACCGCCCAGGAAGCCGGCCACCGCGGTCACCACGATCAACGTGACGATGGGCCAGAACAGCATCTTCCAATGCGGATGGGTGTGCAGGATCAGCTCTTCGTCGGGCGCCAGCGCATCCTCCGGATAACCCATGAGCGCACATTACCCCCAAAAACACCCGAAACACCCGATCCAGGCCGGGTACGGAAACCACTCGCCCCGCTCGGCCATGCGAAGAAGCCCACCTCCCGACCAGGACCTCGAAGGCCAACGCAACCGCATGTGTCGAGTTTTACGAGACACCTCCAAGGGTTGAGGCCCGTCTCGCCGTTTCGGCCTCGAAAGCGCAGGAGCCGAAGGCTCGAGTCTCG
>NZ_JBKOOL010000175.1:0-11397 GCF_046764065.1 Nocardia sp. NPDC002869 | reverse complement strand
GACCTCGGCGCAGTGGGCCGGGACGGCCGATGCTCCAATCATCACCCGGGGCCGACATCAGCCCGCCGCAGTTCCGTACTCACGGAAACTGATCGATTTCGCCGTCCACCCGCTTGCCGCCGCCAGCGGCCTCGAAGTGGTGGCAGGCGGACAGATCAGGGTCGACCGGCAGATGCGTTCGGTCTCGCACCCCGTGTCTACGTGGCCGGTGACAGCGCATTCGTCATCGGTGACAACGGCCGGCCGTTGCCGATGTCGTGCGCTTCCGCGGGATTCACCGGTATGCAGGCGACGTCCGCGATCATCGGGGACCGCACCGGGCGCGAGGTCGAGACGACCGCGCTGACCTATGTCGGCAACCATATCGGTCTCGGCCGCAAGGACGGGATCTTCCAGCTGGTCGACGGTGACGCCGGCGCGAAGTCCGGGGCATTGTGCGGCCGGCCGGCGGCTCGTCCGCCATCCATGCCGCCGTGGTCAACGGCAGCCCGGCCATGCTGGCCACGCTCGGCGTACCCCCGGAAATCTACTGGCCGGTCGCGGGGCGGGAGCGCATGCTGCCGTGCGCGATCTCGTGGACGGCCGGGCGCAACAGTTCGACGATTCGGTCGGTGGCGGCATCGGACACCGCATCCAGGTGCAGCAGGTGGCGGCCGATGACGACGCCGAGGGTGAGTGCCCCGATCAAGCCCGCGCGCAGGTCCGCGTCGTCGGGATCGAGGTGTTCGGCGGCCTGCCGCTGCCGGGCGGTCATCGCCGCGCGCACGCTCTGCGCGGTATCCGAATGGGTGAGCATGGTGCGGACGGCGGCCAGGGTCGCGCTATCGGGTTCGCCGTCGATCTTCGCCGCCAGCGCGGCGAGTAGTTGTTCGGCCGCTTGTTCCGGTGTACCGCTGATCGGGGCGTCGGGTTCGGGGACCGCGACCCGGGCGAACAACTCCTCCTTCGACCCGAAATACCGCATGACCAGGCTGGGGTCGGTCTCCGCCGCGGCCGCGACGGCGCGGATGGTGGTGCGCTCGTAGCCGGATTCGGCGAACAGGCGGGTGGCCGCTCGCAGAATGCGTTCCTGGGTGCGCCGCCGCTGTTCGGCTCGGGTCGGCTGGGTTTCGGACACCCGACCAGCCTAGGGCCCGCACGCTCGCGACCCGGGCGCGCGACCGATTGCATTCGGGCAACGACCGTTGACCGAAATTGCGGCGACTGCTAGTTTCGGACTACAAACGTTGACCGAATGAGGTGGTTCCGATGTGGCCGACAGTGGTTACGGCTTTCACGGCGGGCGTGCTGGGCACGAACGCGTTCCCGCACTTCGCGAAAGGAATGATGGGAGAGGAGTTCCCGAATGTCACCGGGAACGCGCCGGTGCGCAACGCGGTCGCGGGAGTGCTCGGCCTCGTCCTGGCGGCACTACTCGGATGCGCGGCCGATCTCGGGGCGTACCCGTGGCCCGGATTCGTGGCACTGAGTATCGGGGCACTCGTCATGGCTGTTTTCCACGGGATGCGCGGGGCATTCTGGTTGAACCGGGTGCTGGGCAAACCGATCCCCGCCCCGGTGTAGGCGCACCGCTGATCGGCGGGGTGCGGTTCGGACGCGGAGGACGTGCACATGGCGGCCTGGGATGACGAGGTCATCGAGGAATTCCGTGCCGGCGAGGGGCGCGTCGGCGGCCCCTTCGCGGGTTACGATCTGCTCCTGCTCACCACCATCGGCGCGAAATCCGGCCTACCGCATACGAAGCCGGTGATGTATCTGCGGGACGGCGATCGGCTGGTGATCGTCGCCTCCAATGCCGGGGCGCCACGGAACCCGGCCTGGTACCACAATCTGCGCGCACATCCGACGGTGACCGTGCAGGTGGGCGCCGAACTCTTCCAGGCCGATGCCGAGGTGATCGACGCCGGGCCCGAACGCGATCGCCTGCACCTCGCGATGGTCGCGATCCTGCCCGCGCTGGCCGAGTACGAGCGCACCGCGGGCCGGGTCGTACCGGTTGTCACGCTCACCCCGCGCGCGCCCGGGGGAGCGGGATGACCGAGGGTCCCGGCCTAAGCTGGTGCGCCGGGAATTCGCGACCGGACCGGCGGGGGCGCCGGAACCGAATCGGCCCGGCCGGGGTACCCGGCGAATAGCCGGTGGGTGAGTACCCGGCCGACGATACCGGCGGGGGCGTCACGGGCCGCCGTGCCCGATCCGGTCAGCGCGGGCCGAGGAACAAGGTCTGGGTGCTGCGGCCCAGCGGGCCCTTCTCGTCGAACAGTGCGGACTCGGCCAGGCCGATACCGTGCGGCTGCGGATGGGTGACGGCATCGAGGCAGACCCATTCGCCGACCGGTTGGCGGTGCAGGGTGACGGTCAGATCGGTGTTGATGAACAGGTAGCGATCCCAGTCGAGGACCGCGCTGATTCCGTTGCCGGAATCCGCGGCGGCGAGGGTGCGTTCCAGCGGGCTGGGTCTGGTACCAGCGACGATCGGGTATTTCAGCCGGATCCAGCACACCGCGGGGCCGGGCTCGCGGAACGAGCCGGTGACGTAGCGGTATTCGATACCGGTGTGGAATCCCACGGGCTGCGTGGAAGGGAACGGTTCAGGGGCGGGCGTCTGATCGGGGCCGGGACGCGCCCCGGTCGGTAAGAGGTGTTCGGGGATCTCGAGTTCGGGATCGGCGAGTTTGAAGCGCCAGGCGGCGGCCCGCATCACCGGACCGCGGTCGGTGGACAGGGACGCTTCGATCAGCTCCACGCTGCGTCCCGGGCGGACGAGGCGGGTCTGCGCGGTGAGCGGGGCGAGGGGGACGGGTCCGAGGATCTCCACGGCGACGCGGCCCACCTGGAAGCCGGGACGGGGTTCGCACCGTTCGATCACATGACCGAGCAGCGCGGAGGGCGGTCCGGCGTGCTGGGCGTCGGGCGACCACGGACCACGAGTGAGCCCGGTGGAGAGGAACCGCTGCGGGTCCGCCGGATCGGGCAGGTAGAAGGCCTCGTTCACATCGTTGTCCGTTCGTCCGGTCGGCGGTCGTGCCGTCTGTTCGCTCTCGGTCCCGACCGTACCGCCGGGGCGGGAGCATGCCGCGCGGTGGTGGCCAGGGTCCCCGGCGGGTGCATGCTTGCATGCAAGCTTGTATCTACGGGCTGGAGTGGCTGCGTGCGGACATCGTCGTACCCGGCCGAGACGCCCGGGGCGGAGTCCAGCGGATCGGGCCTACCGGCTCACCAAGGAACGGCGGTCCGCCGCCTGCCGCGACCGGCCGAACCGAGCCGCGGCTCGGCGCGGCTCGGCGCGGCTCGGTGGCGCGGCGCGGTTCAGGGGAACGGGGTGGGGATGTCGCGGACCGAGAAGCGGTAGTCGGCCTGCCGGAGCAGTTCACCGGGGTCGTCGGTGGGCGGGTAGATCCACCACTCGTTCACCTTGCGCTTCCGTACCTTGGCGGCCTCGCCTGTCGCGGCCACCTGCCTGTCCCAGCCGTGGGTGAACACCGCTCCGGCGGAGCCGAGATCGAGGCAGGTGACGTAGGGCGCCGGCGTGAACGGTACGGCCGGGAGCCCGAACAGATCGGCGGCGGCGTTGTGGCCCGCGAATTTCCCGAGTTGCACCGCGTGCTGGCAACACTGCAGTACCGGGTGCCCCGGCTCGGCGTGCGCCGCCGCGGTATCACCGGCCGCGTACACACCGGGAACTCCGAGTACCCGCAGCTGCTCGTCCACCGCCAACCGGCCCGATCGGTCGCGGTCGGCGGGGATACCGGCGGTGAGCGGACTCGCCTGCACCCCGGCGGTCCACACCACCGTACGAGCCGCGAGACAGGTGCCGTCGGACAGTGTGACGCCGTCCGGTTCCACCATGTTCAGGCTCATACCCAGGTGTTGCTCCACACCGAGGGTTGCCAGGGCTTCGAGGATCTGGGGCCGGGGGCCGGGGCCGAGTTCGGGACCGACCGAATCGGCCCGCTCCACCAGCGCGACCCGGACCTGCTCGGTCGCTGCCTCGGTCGCGGCGAGCGCGCCGAGCCGGTCCACCAATTCGGTCGCTGTCTCGATCCCGGTGAAGCCCGCTCCGACGACCACGGCGGTGAAGCGGCCCGGACCGGCCGGCAGCTCCGGGAGCCGGCGCAAGTGCGCGTCCAGCGCCGCGGCAGCCGGGAGGGTGTCCACATTGTGGAGCAGTTCGGCACCCGGCAGGACGGGCCGGACGAGCCGGCTACCGGTCGCGAGAATCAACTGGTCCCATGGGATCTCGGCGGTCTCGCCGTCTCGTCCGACGACGGTCACGGTCCGGTCCGCGGTATGCACCGCGGTCGCGGCGCCCGCGATCCGGCGTACCCCGACCGGCCCGAGGATCCGGTCCAGCGAGACCCGCATGCGGTCGGGATCGGCCTGGTAGAGGCGGGGCCGGATCACCAGATCGTCACCGGGGTCGATCAGGGTGACCGGTAGGTCGCGTCCCGCCGCGCGGGCGAGCCGGACCGCGCCCGCGGCGCTCCACACCCCGGCGAAACCACCGCCCAGCACCACGATTCCGGACATGTCATCCTTACCTTTCTTGTGTGGTGATAGAGCCCGTAGCCATCGGGTTTCGAATCACCTGGGAGCGATGGGTACGGCTTTCATGTCGTTGCCGAGGTTCATGGCCGAGGAGGATTGGCCGCCCACCGTTCCACGACGACTCGACCGCTGATTGAGAGATGCGATCCGATCGCTGTGTAAGGATGAGACGGCGTGGTCGTCGACCCACCCGGCCTGCTTTGCGACTTTGATGGAGATCGTTGTGCCACAACAGTTTTGGGCGGGAATAGTTGCGGGGAAAGCCTCGCATCACTGCACGGTGATCGACACCGGCGCGACACGACGGCTCTCGCGCAAGACGGTCAACGACGAGACCGAACTGACAGCACTGATCGACGGCGTCCTCGCCCTGGCCGACGGCGGTGACCTGACCGTGTTCGACCGGGCCGACCGCCTCGCCGGCCTGGCGCCGGTGCCCCGCGATTCCGGCCGGGTCAGCGGCAACCTCAAACGCCCCCGCCGCTACGACCGCCACCCGCCACGACCCCGCCTCGCGCGCCTACTATCGGACATGCCGTGAGATCAGGGGTTCGCGAAGTCGCGCCGGGTGCGCTCGGCCGCGGACGCCGGGGCCTCGGCGGCGAGGTCGGCGATCGTCTGCGCGGCGAGTTCCCGCCGCCACGCCAGTTCCGCGCGGCGCATGGCCAGGGAGATTCCGCACGGCCGGGTGAACTCCGCGCCCGGGCTGCGACCGCTGCCCCCGCGCTGCCGGATCTCGGTGCAGCGGAACGGGTCCACCCCGCCTTCGACGGCGGTGACCACATCGAGCAGGGTGATCCGTTCCGGGGGCCGGGCCAGGCCGAAGCCGCCGCGTACGCCGGGGGTGGAGGTGAGGATCCCGGCGCGGACCAGGGCCTGCAGCCGTTTCTTCAGGTACTCCACCGGCAGGTCGAACCAGGCGGCCAGCCGGGCGATCGGCACCGGCCATCGGTCGTCCAGCCAGGCCAAGGTGACGCAGCAGTGCAGGCTCCACTCGACGCCCTCGCCCATTTTCATAACAGGGATATTAACTGTCCCTGTTCATCGGACGCAAGCACGGACCCACAGGAGGGGAAGTCGGACAGAACGACCGAGTTGGTGACCTGGCCGGTCGCGATCACCTGATCGGTGCCGTCCAGGGTCGCCGTGACGACGGCGAAAGCCATTCGGCGGGCACGCCTGGTGAGTTCGCCAGGAACCGTCACCCAGTGCTCGGCGGGCGCCGCCCGCGCGAACTGGGTGGCGTGTCCCGGTGGGACCGGTGGCGGTGTTCGCCGCCAGCAACTTCCCGCCGGCCTTCTCCGTCGCGGGCGGTGATACCGCCGCCGCGCTCGCGGCGGGCGCACCGGTGGTCGTCAAGGCGCATCCGTCGCATCCCGGCACCTCCGAACTGGTGGCGCGGGCGGTGCTCGCGGCAGTCCGGGCGCACGGGCTGCCGGAGGGGACCTTCGCGCTGGTGCACGGTGGCGCGGAAACCGGCCTCGCGCTGGTCCGCGATCCGCATATCCGTGCGGTGGGCTTCACCGGGTCCCGGCCGGGCGGCCTGGCGCTGGCCGCGGCCGCCGCGGAAAGGAACTGCTCACCGACGAGATCCGGACGGAGAACCCGCTCGGGATCTGGCGTCGGGTGGCCGGGACGGTCACGCGGGACTGACCGTTCGCGAACTCCTCTCCGCCCGCACTCCCGCTGTTCGGGCGGGGAAAGGGGTTGGCCGGCGGTGACTGCGTCGTTACGCCCGCCGAAGGCGTTCGGCGGGCGTAAGGATTCGGAGGGGGCGTTGGCCCGGCGACCGCTTCCGACGGGCGGGCGGTCCATATTTCCTATAGGCGGCAGTAGGCTTCGGCCGGGTACCGTAGGCTCGGGACGAGGAACTGCAAGGCGGGAGCAGTATCCGGGATTCCGCCGAGGAACCTATGAGTGGGGCTCACACGAGAATAACCGACCTGATCACGGACATCTCGCACCGGATGATCTACTCGGGCAAGATGGTCGGGGACTGTTTTGCCGCCGAGACCAGAGGTGTGGGCGAACACTTGGCGGGACATGCGGAGCGGGCGGGTCGCGATGACAAGCGGCAGGCGGATCTCATCGGCGGAATACCCGCCGATACCGACTTCGCTTCCAGCAGTGCGGTAGGGGCTGGAGCCCCTGAGTCGTACACGTTGCGAACGGGGCTGGACAGCAACCGGATCACCTTCCACGACTTCTACGAGCATGTACGGCGCAACGAGTTGCCGGAGCATATCGATCCGGGCGGCCGGGAAGGCGCCGACTGGAGTGTCAATCGAGCATGGGGGCGGGCAGTTGCCGCCAAACAAGACCACCTCCGCGCGCAGGGCGTAGCGGGCCGGGAGTTCGCCGAGGCCATGTGGAAGTGGAAGAACGAGATGGAGCGCGATGCGCGCAAGATCGACGCGAAACTCGAATTCCCGCCCGATACCGCCGGTCGCGAGCCATATCTCGACCGGCTCTACCGCGGGGACGGGCGATCGCGGGAGACGATCGCGGCCGAAGGTATCCGGCCCCGGAGTGAACTGACCGATTCGACGTTTTCGTGGGTGGCCGCTGACGGGCCGGGCGCCGACGACTGGGTTTGTCTGTCGAAGGATCCGGCGGAGGCCGCTCGTTTTCCACTCTGGAACTCCCGATGGGCGCGCCCTCCAGAGCACGAGGTCCACATCGTACGAGATATAACCGGTGTCGTAGACAAGACGGGTGAGTCCCGCGTCAGCTTCAATGAGGGACTCATCGTGGTCCCCGGTGGTATCCCGGCGGACAAAATCGAGGGAACCTTGATCGATCGGAACGACCCGAGCGGGGGATTCGATCCCAACCCGGATTTCCGGCCGCACGAACCGGCTCCGACCAGGCCGCCCCGGGAGGACACCGGATGGGACAACATGTACCGTGGCCCGTCCTGACCGAGGTACCGCTGCCCAGGCGTCCGCGGTCACTCGAAGGCGGTCGCCCGCCCGACTTTCTCCCACTCCACCACTTCGGCGCGTACCGAATCGTTGTGGGCGAGCACCGCATCCACGGAGTCCGCGCCGAGCGGCAGGCGCAGGGGCGTGCGTTCGGCCTCGAGAGCTGCGCGGATGGCGGCGGCCGCCTTGGCGGGATCGCCGGGCGGTTCGACGACCAGAACATCGATCCCGAACGGCGCGACCTCCTCGGCCAACGCCTCGGCGAACCCTTCCAGCGCGAATTTGGTGGCGCTGTAGTCGGAGAAGCCCGCGAACGGCAGCTGCCCGCCGACGCTGCTCATCGTGACGATCGCGCCGGACCGCTGGGCGCGCATCTGCGGTAGTACCGCGCGGGTGAGCGCGGCGGGTCCGAAGAAGTGCAGGTCGAACAGGTCGCGCAGTTCGCGGTCGGTGGTTTCCTCGACCGCGCCCACCTGGGTGCGGCCGGCACTGTCGACCAGCACATCGATCCGGCCGTAGCGGGAGACGATATCGGCGACCGCCGTCTCGATGCGCTCGGTATCGGTGACATCGAGCGCCAGTGCTTCCACCTGGTCGGGGTGGGCGGCGACGAGGTCGTCGAGGGCGGCGGTGCGGCGCGCCACCGCGATGACGGTATCGCCGGCCTCGATCGCCGCCCGAGTGATCGCGCGGCCGAAGCCGCTGCTCGAACCGGTCACCAGCCGGATCTTCGGGTTGCTCACTGCGTTCTCCTCGATTCGTGGGTCGGCAACGATCCTGATCTCGCGCCGAGGTCCGCTCTCGCCGGGACCCCGGGTCCGGTGGATTTGCCTCGGAAATAGAGTAGAACGTGTTATAGTTTTCGCGGTTTGCGAGCCCCGTGGGTGGTTCCCGGGCCGCGACGCCATGTGGCGGTGCCCGCGGCCGGGGGGACCGCGCCGGAGCACCGGTCGATTTCACTGGGCCGCTCGGACGGGCCGGCCCGAAAGGCAGACGAATGAACACTGAACCGCACGTCGACGACGCCGCCCTGCTGCACCGCGAGCCGCTGGCGGTGGATCTGCTGGGCAAAGCTCTAGAGCGTTATGCCGACCGCACCGCGGTCCATATCGACGACGCCACCCTGACCTACCGCGACGTGCGCGATCAGATCAGCCGGTTCGCCCAGGCGCTGGCCTCGGCCGGCCTCGGCGTGGGCTCCCCGGTGGCGGTGCTCTCGGCCAACCGGCCGGAGGTGATCTTCGCCCAGGGCGCCAACAATGTGAACGGGTCGCGGGCCATGGCGCTGCATCCCATGGGCTCGCTCGACGACCATGCCTACGTCCTCGGGGACGCGGGCGTGGAAACCCTGATCTACGACCCGAGCGGTTTCGACGAACGTGCCGCGCAGTTGCGGGACAAGGTGCCCGGGCTGCGGAACCTGTTCTCGTTCGGCCCCTCCGAGGCGGGGACCGACCTCATCGAACTGGCCGCCGGGTTCACCCCCGAACGGGTGCGCGGTCCGCAGGTGGATCCCAACGCGACCATGAGCCTGGCCTATACCGGCGGCACCACCGGTAAGCCCAAGGGCGTGAAGATGAGCTTCCGCGGCAGCACCACCATGCTGCGCATTCAGATGACCGAATGGGAGTGGCCCGACGAGGTCCGGTTCCTGGTGTGCACCCCGCTGAGCCACGCGGGCGCCGCGTTCTGGGGTCCCACCGCCCAGCAGGGTGGTTCCATCGTGGTGCTGCCGTACTTCCACCCGGCCAAGGTGCTCGAGGCGATCGAGAAGTACAAGATCACCGCGACCATGCTGGTGCCCACCATGCTCTACGCGCTGCTGGACAGCCCCGACCTCGACAAGTACGACCTGTCCAGTCTGCAGACGGTGTTCTACGGCGCCTCCGCGATCTCCCCGACCCGGCTGGCCGAGGCCATCGAGAAGTTCGGTCCCATCTTCTTCCAGTTCTACGGTCAGGCCGAGAGCCCGATGACCATCTCGGTGCTGCGCCGCGGCGACCACGACCTGAACAAGCCGGAGCGGCTGGCCAGTTGCGGCCGTCCGGTGCCGTGGCTGTCGGTGGCGCTTCTCGACGAGAAGGGCAACGAGGTACCTCAGGGCGAGCCGGGCGAGGTGTGTGTCCGCGGCCCGCTGGTGATGAACGGATACCTGAACAAACCCGAACAGACCGCCGAGGCCACCGAATTCGGCTGGCTGCACACCGGTGATATCGCCCGGCAGGACGAGGAGGGTTTCCTCTACATCGTCGACCGGAAGAAGGACATGATCGTCTCCGGCGGGTTCAATGTGTATCCGCGTGAGGTCGAGGATGTGCTGTCGGCGCATCCGGCGGTGAGCGCCGCGGCCGTGATCGGCGTGCCGGACGACAAGTGGGGTGAGGCGGTCAAGGCGGTCGTCGTCCTCCGTGACGGGCAGTCGGTGCCGGTCGAGGAACTACAGGCGCTGGTGAAGGACCGCAAGGGCGCGGTCTACACCCCGAAGACCGTCGACTTCGCCGAGAGCATCCCGGTCAGCCCGCTCGGCAAACCGGACAAGAAAGCGCTGCGGGCGCAGTACTGGGGCGAGGGCCGGCAGGTGAACTGAGGTCGCCGGGCAACTACCGCTCGTATATCTTTCGTCGATGGCCCGCGGAGATCACCAGGATCACCAGCTTTCCCTCGTCGACCTCGTAGACGAGGCGGTAGTTGCCCACCCGTAAGTGGAATCCGGGGCGCCCGGTCAATGCTTTGACGTCGACGCCGTCCCGCCGGTAGGGGTCGTCACCGAGCAACGTCAGTGCGACCAGCAGACGCAACGCGTCTTCCCGGGGAATGGATCGCAATGCTCTTCGCGCAGCGGCGGTCCAGCAGAATTCGTACTTCATGCCAGAGCTTCGTCGCCTGCGGCGAGAACCTCATCCATCATCTGCCCCAGGGTGATCCGTTCGGGCTCACCCGCTTCGGCAAGAGCTTCGTCCGCCATATGCTCCAGTTGCTCGTCTTCCCACTCTTCGAGCTTGGCGAGCATGAACAGAGGGACGGCAGCGGCCGCCGGCTCACCGCTACGGGTGATCACGGTGACATGTCCGTCTTTGTCGGCGGCATTGACCACGGCCGGGAGTTGTGCGCGAGCTTCCCGAATACTCAACCGATCGTCCATGTCACTGGTGTACACGTCCGTGTACCACTCCGGCCGGTCGGTATAGGTAGCAGGTGCCGAGGTCGAGTCCGCTGTCGGTCATACGAGCGGGTCTGCGGGCGACCTCAGCGGTCCGGGGGACCCGTGAGGATCGCGGTGACGGTATCGATCAGTTCGGTGAGCAGTTCGTCGGGAGAGAGCCGGGTTCCGCTGAGCGCCAGCATGCCGCGCAGACCGTCCGGGTCGCCGAGGGTCTGGAATGTCAGGTTCATGGCCTGGGTGAGGCGGAAACGGATCGTCCGGGAGGCGACGCCGGGGGCGATCTGCTCCAGCAGGGCGTTGAAACGCAGAGCCTGGGGAGCGAACCCCTCGGTGAGCTTGGTCAGGGCGGGATGATTACCGCTCATGATGCCCGCGACCAGCCGGATCCACGGTGTGCCGCCGGCGGCGGCGAGTTCGCCGACCGGGCGGACGAAGGCGTCGGCCAGTGCCCGAGCCTCGGGTGCGCCGGCGTCCTCGACGGCGTCCAGCAGTTCGGCGCGGCGGGTGTGCAGTTGTTCGCTGCGGCGGCTGATCAGTGCGTCGACCAGAGCGTCCTTGGAGCCGAAGTGATAGTGCACGGACGCGACGTTCGCGCCGGCTTCGGCCATCACCGAACGCAGGGAGACCGCGTCGATCCCGCGTTCGGCGAAGAGCCGTTCGGCGGCCAGGATCAGGCGCTGATCGGTGGGGAGGCCGGCCTCGGGGGAGTGCCCGTGGCCGGGGTCGGGGGCGCGCGCGCCCCGGGGCGCGGCCGCGCCCCCG
>NZ_JBKOOL010000174.1:0-11435 GCF_046764065.1 Nocardia sp. NPDC002869 | reverse complement strand
TGAAGGTGCCGTGGTCGGTCATCATCGGGAAATCACCCATGAAAACCGTCTGGCTCTTGATCTCACCGGTGTTGTTGTTGATGAACTCCGCGGTGACGAACAGCGGCGCCGCGTAGGTCATGTCCTTGTCCTTGCATTCGGAGACCGAGGCCTTGACCTCCTCGAAGCGCGGCTCGGACAGGGTCAGCGACATGGTCGCCGCGAAATCCTCGATCGGGCCGACCTCCGCGAGTACCTCCGCCAAGCCGCCCGTGAACGAATCGCCGCGGGCGGCCGCCCGTTCCCGCTGGGCGGTCGCACCGATCAACCAGCCGAACGATTCGGTCTGGATCTCCAGCAACCCCGGTACTTCCAGGGGCTCACGGACTCTGGCGAACGAGAGCCGCTCGGGCCTTCCCGGGATTCGGCTTCCGGCGGATGCCGCGGCAACGACCTCGTTCTGATCAGGGAGTACCAAGATGCGTCCTTCCAGCACCGCACGCCGCCCATACCTGTGCGGTACGGGCGTCACGTATCTGCTTGTCAGTGGGCGTTATTGGGATCGCGCACCGCGGGCGGAAGCCGTCCGGACAGGACTCGACGACAACCCGTGGCAGCGAAACGCAGAATGCGCCGCTTCCACGGTGGTTTCGTATTTCGAGAGTCGGACAGCACGCGCCCCGGCGCGAAGTCCTAAATTACACACGAAATCGTCGAATGTCGAGAGACATGAAAAATAAAGCATCCGTTTTCCGATGCTTTCTATTTTGATAGTGACATCCCGATCCACACCGCGTCAAGCCGAATGGCGGAAAACCGCCGGAATCGGCCGTCGTGGGTTCGGGTGAGGGGGATCGCGGCAGGACGGGCCGCGGCGCGCGCAGACATCCTTCCCGGTCGGGTTCGGCCACAAGGGCATTCACCGGGTCGGGCGTCGAGGAGTTCCCCCGAACTCGCAGCGCCCGGCCGGGCGCGCGTGAACACCGAATCCAGGGTACGAACAGGCGGCGCCACAAGTGAGAAATGAATCAGCGCCACGCCCACCCGGAAGCAATTTCCGACCCTTCCCACTCGAATATATCGCTCTCGATAATTGCGGGATTCACCGGGGTCCGCCTCGCCGGTAAACCACCCGTGGAATACAACGAACGGTTGTGCCCGGGTACCGCCACGGTTGTTTGATCGCGGCCCGCGCTTTCTGCTTTGCTCGCGCAGGTCATCGCGAGGACGGACGAGCGAGAGGTGCGCCGGAATGGCGAATGGGCGGTCCCTGGGACGGCAGTTCGGTTGGCTGTGGGCCGCCTACGCGGTAAGCCGTTTCGGTACCGCACTGGCGTTCAACGCCTTCGGCCTCGTCGCCGTCCTCGTCCTGCACGCCGGGCCCGCCGAGGTCTCGATACTGGCGGCGGCCGGCCTCGCGGTCGGTGCCCTGGTGGCGATTCCACTGGGGCCCTGGGTCGAGTTCCGCCGCAAGCGGCCGGTCCTGATCGCCATGGACCTCATCCGGTGCGCGGCACTGCTGAGCATTCCGATCGCCTTCGCGTTCGGCGCACTCGGGTTCACGCAACTACTCGTGGTCGCGATCATCGCCGCGACCGCCGATATCGGTTTCACCGCCGCGTCCGGCGCCTATCTGAAGAGCCTGGTGGCGCCGGACGATCTGCTGGTGGCCAATGCCCGCTTCGAATCCACGAACTGGACCGCCATCGTGCTCGGGCCGCCGCTGGGTGGCGCCGCGGTCGGACTGCTGGGCCCGATGGCCACCTTGGTCGCGGACGGCCTGAGCTATCTGGCCTCGGCGGCGGGCCTGCGCGCGATCGGCGACCGGGAACCGCGTCCGGCCCGCCCCGACGCACCTCGTCCGGGCGCGCAGTTCGAGGGCTGGCGATACGTCCTGGGCCATGCCGGCCTTCGCCCGCTGCTCTGCAACGACGCCCTCGTCGGCGCGCTGATCATGGCGACTCAGCCGCTGATGTCGGTCCTCATGCTCGGGCAGCTCGGCTTCGCGCCCTGGGAATTCGGGCTCGCGTTCGCGCTGCCCTGCCTGGGCGGGTTGCTCGGGGCACGGCTCGCGCCCCGGCTCGTCGACCGGTACGGACGCGGGCGCGTGCTGCGGATATCCGGGATTCTGCGGGTGTGCTGGCCGGTCGCACTGGGCGCCGTCACCGCCGGTACCGGCGGATTGGTACTCGTCCTGGTGGTCCAGACCGCCGTGATCGTCTGCATGGCCGTGTTCAACCCGGTCTTCGCCACCTACCGGCTGGAGCAATTACCGGCCGACCGGGCGACCCGCGCGCTGGCGGCCTGGTCGGTGAGCAAGAAGGTCACCATCGCGGTGGTCACCGCACTGTGGGGGTTGCTCGCCGCATGGATCGGAATCCGCCTGGCGGTCACACTCGCCGGAGTGCTGCTGTTGATAACACCGCTGCTGCTGCCCCATCTGGACCGGGCACCGGAACACCCGGAGGCCGTACCGGCGCGCCCGGCACCGTGACCGCATCGCAGCTTGTTCCGCAGCACTCGGGCGTGGGCGCGGCGTGCGGCTGGACCTCAGGCGCGCAAGGCGGCGGCCAGGGCCGGGTTCACGGCCATCGACAGCGCCAGCAACGACTCCACGAGCAGTTCGATCAGTTCGTCCCGGGAAATGGGTTCCCCGCGCAGCCACGACAGGGTGGTTTCTTCGGTGAAAGCCACCCAGCCGCGAACCACGAGAAGCAGCCGGGGCTGCTCGCGCTCCTCCGGCGACAGCGGCACCTGGGTGAGGATGATGTCGACGATCGCCTGCCGGGTCTGCTCGACCATGGCGGCCAACTCCGGGCTGGAGCTGGTGGGGCCGCGCAGCAGGGCCAGGTACGAGGTGCGGTTCTCGCTGACGTAGTCGATATAGCGGCCCACCGAGTCGCGCAGCATATCGAACAGGCTCAGCGTGGGGTCGGGGACGACGCGGGCCAGCAGTTCGGCGTTCGCGTGCCGGACCACTTCGAGCTGGAAGTCCTGTTTGGTGGGGAAGTAGTGGAACAGCAGTCCGCGCGAGATCCCCGCCTGCGCCGCGATCTCGCTGACCGATATGTCCTCGATCGCCCGTTCGCCGAGCATCTTCACGCCGAGCGTTATCAGCTGCGTCTTCCGTTCGTCCGGGCTCAATCGGACGCGCTTGGCGGGTGCTTCCGGGCTCGTACTCACCCGTCCATCCTACTGAATGCCGTTCAATACTGTTGACTGCGACTCAATAAGCCCTTACGCTCATTACATGAGTCGCAAGGTTACAGACAAAGCTGTCGCTAACCAGCCCACCCGTCATCTGCGGACGATCATCATCGGCAGCGGTTTCGCCGGCCTCGGCCTCGCCATCCGGCTGACCCAGCAGGGCCGCGAGGATTTCCTCGTACTGGAACGCGGTAGCGATGTCGGTGGGACCTGGCGTGACAACACCTATCCCGGCGCCGCATGCGATGTGCCCTCGCACCTGTACTCCTATTCCTTCGCCCTGAATCCGGACTGGTCGCGGTCGTTCTCCCGGCAGGGCGAGATCCAGGCCTATATCCAGGGCGTTGCCGACAAGTACAACGTGCGCGACAAGCACCTCTTCGACTGCGATGTCACCGGCGCCCGCTGGAACGGCGAGACCGCGCAGTGGGAGGTGACCACCAGCAAGGGCGATTTCACCGCCGATACCGTGGTCTCCGCGGTCGGCGCGCTGTGCGAGCCCAACCTGCCCGATATCAAGGGCATCAACAGCTTCGAGGGCGAGATCTTCCACTCGGCCCGGTGGAACCACGATTCCGACCTCGCCGGGAAGCGCGTCGCGGTCATCGGCACCGGCGCCTCGGCCATCCAGATCGTTCCGGCCATCGCCGGCAGCGTCGCCCACCTCGACGTCTACCAGCGCACCGCGCCCTGGCTGCTGCCCCGGCTGGATCGCCCCTACCTGGCGCCCGAGCGGCTGGCGTTCAAGCACATCCCGGGCGTACAGCGCCTGTCCCGGGCCGCGATCTACGCCGCCCGGGAGACCCAGGTGGTCGGCCTGGCGAAGTTCCCGCCGCTGATGCGCGGTTTCGAAGCCCTGGCCAAGGCCAAACTGGCGAGGGAGATCCGCGACCCGGAACTGCGCAAGAAGGTCACCCCGAACTTCCGCATCGGCTGCAAACGCATGCTGATCTCCAACGAGTACTACCCCGCCCTGGACCGCGACAATGTCGACGTGGTCACCGACGGGATCGCCGAGATCCGCGCGCACTCGATCGTCACCGCCGACGGCACCGAACGCGAGGTCGACGCGATCGTGGTCGCCACCGGCTTCCACGTCACCGACTCCCCCGCCTACGAGACCATCTACGGTCGCGACGGCCGCAGCCTGACCGAGGTGTTCGACGAGATCGGCCAGCAGGGTTACAAAGGCTCGGCGATCGCCAACTTCCCGAATATGTTCTTCCTGCTCGGCCCCAATGTCGGCCTGGGCCACACCTCGATGGTGTACATGATCGAATCCCAGATCAACTACATCGCCGACGCGCTGGCCACCTTCGAAAGCCAGGGTCTGCGCACCGTCGAGGTGCGCCGTTCGGCGCAGGACTCCTACAACTCCGGCCTGCAGAAGAAGCTCACCAAGAGCGTCTGGAGCACCGGCGGCTGCGCCAGCTGGTACCTGGACAAGCACGGCAACAACACGACCCTCTGGCCGGACTTCACCTTCGAATTCCGCCGGATCACAAGGAAATTCGACGTGGCCGCCTACGATACGACGACGGCTGCCGATGCCCCCGCTCGACCTGATCTGAAAGTAGTGACCGCACCGTGAGCAATGATTCCTACTTCCGCAACAAAGTCTGTGTGATCACCGGAGCCGGGTCCGGGATCGGGCGGGCGCTGGCGGTCAACCTCGCCCGGCGCGGCGCGAAACTGGCCCTCTCCGATATCGATACCGAAGGCCTGGCCGAAACCACCCGCCGCTGCGAAGAACTCGGCGCGGAGGTGAAATCCGACCGGCTGAACGTGGCCGAACGCGAGGCCGTACTGCTCTACGCCGACGCGGTGAAACAGCATTTCGGCGTCGTGCACCAGATCTACAACAACGCCGGTATCGCCCACCACGGCGATATCGCGAAAACCGATTTCAAAGACATCGAACGCATCATGGATGTCGACTTCTGGGGTGTGGTGAACGGAACCAAGGCGTTCCTGCCGTTCCTCCTCGAATCCGGTGACGGTCACGTGGTGAACGTATCCAGCCTCTTCGGCTTGATCGCGGTGCCCGGGCAGGCCGCGTACAACTCGGCCAAGTTCGCGGTCCGCGGTTTCACCGAGGCGCTGCGCCAGGAGATGCTGGTGGACCGCGCACCGGTCAAGGTCACCTGTGTGCACCCCGGCGGTATCAAGACCGCCGTCGCCCGCAACGCCACCTACAGCGACGATATCGACGGCGCGAACGCCAGCTCGATGTTCGACAAGTACCTCGCCATCCACAGTCCCGAAATGGCGGCGCAGACCATCGTCGACGGTGTCCGCAAGGGCCGCGGCCGGGTGCTGATCGGCTGGGAGGCCAAACTGCTGGACCTGTTCGTCCGTACCGCCGCCGCCGGCTACCAGCGCATCGCGGTCGGCGTCGAACGGCGTTTCCTGCCCTGATCGGTACCGGAGAAGGAACGACATGCGAGATATCGCGCTGCCACTGCCGCTGGCGCGGGCCGTCCTGGGCTCGATGTACCGGGTGGCCCTGCATTCCCGGCTGCCCTGGCGGGTCCAGCGGGCCCTGATCGACGCCGGTTCGGCGTTGCAGCCCGTACCGCCGGGCGTCGGAGTCGAACGGATCCGCCTGGGCGGCCGCCCGGCCGAGCGACTCGCACCGGCCGGCCCGGCCCCCGCCGAACCCGCCGCCGTGCTGTACCTGCACGGCGGCGGATACGCCGTGGGTTCGCTCGCCACCCACCGCTCGCTCAACGGCCGGCTCGCCGCCCGAACCGGGCTACCGGTCTACGCCCTCGGCTACCGGCTGGCACCGGAACATCCCTACCCGGCGGCACTGGACGACGCGGAGGCCGCCTTCCTCGAACTGGTCGCCGAACACGGCTACCGCCCGGAACGAATCGCGATCGCCGGGGACTCGGCCGGCGGCGGACTGTCGCTGGCGCTCGCCCAGCGGCTCATCGCCCGGCATGGCCACACCCCCGCCGCGCTCGGTCTGATCGCGCCGTGGGTCGATCCGAACCAGCCCGCCGAACGCCCCCGCGATCTGGTCGTCAACGGACCCTGGTCGCGGGCCTGCGCCGCGGCCTACCTCGGCACCGGCGATCCCGCCGATACCGGTTACGCCCCGCTGCACGGTGTCCTCGCCGGGCTGCCGCCGGTATACGTCCAGGCCGATATCGACGAACTACTGCACCCGCAGTGCGTCGATCTCACCGCGGCCCTGCGTGCGGCCGGGGTCAGCGTCTCGTTCACCGAGAGCCGCGGCCTCTGGCACGTCGCCCAGCTACAGGCCGCCCTGGTGGGCCCAGCTGCTGCGGCACTGACCGAAATGGCCGATTTCCTCCGGCAAGCCGTCGATCAGCTACCGCTGCGCGACCTAGGATGAAAGCCTGATCGGGACGCGTTTCGCCCTGGTTTCAGGGTGAAATCCAGGGCGTTTACCGGTGGCCCGCGCCCCGCCCCATTCCGGTGGCGTAAATTACCGACGAGTTGGCAAACAGGGAAAGGCAATGATGCGCGAGTTCGAAGCCCCGGCTTCCTACACCATCCCCGAGGACGCGAACAATTCCGACAACGTGTTCCGCTACGCGAAAGAATCCCCCGCCGCGGTGATGTTCAACGTCCCCGACGGTGCGGGCGGCTGGCGCGATGTGCGGGCCGCGGAGTTCGCGAAAGCGGTCACCGATGTGGCCAAGGGCCTCATCGCCTCGGGTATCGAACTGGGCGACCGGGTCGCCATCATGGCCGCCACCCGCTACGAGTGGACCCTGCTCGATTTCGCCATCTGGGCGGCCGGCGGCTGCACCGTGGCGATCTACGACAGCTCCTCGGCCGAACAGGCGCGCTGGATCCTGCAGGATTCGGCCACCGCGCTGCTGGTCGTCGAGAACGACAAGCACCGCGGCGTCATCGACGAGATCGATCCGGCCGAACTGACCGCGTTGCGGGAAACCCTGCAGATCGACAAGGACGCGATCGACGAACTCGTCCGGCGCGGTGCCGAAGTCGACGAGCAGGCGGTCCACGACCGGCGCGCCCAGGTGAAGGCGGCCTCCCCGGCCACTCTGATCTACACCTCCGGCACCACCGGCCGGCCCAAGGGCGTCATGCTCAGCCACGCCAATCTCTGGGCCGAATCCCGCGCCGACCGGATCGCGCTGGCGTCGTTCCTGACGCCCGGCAAGAAGACGCTCATGTTCCTGCCGCTGGCGCACGTCTTCGCCCGCGCGGTGAGCCTGGCCGCCTTCGACGCCAAGGTCACCCTGGCGCACACCTCCGACTGGAGCACGCTGGTCCAGCAGTTCGCCGAGCACCGGCCCGATTTCGTGCTGTCGGTGCCGCGCGTATTCGAAAAGGTGTTCAACGGCGCCAAACAGAAGGCCCACGACGAGGGCAAGGGCAAGATCTTCGACGCCGCCGCGGCCACCGCCATCGCCTACAGCGAGGCCTTGGGCTCCGGGAAGCCCGGCCTGGTACTGCGGGCCAAGCACGCACTGTTCGACAAGCTCGTCTACGGCAAACTGCGGGCCGCCCTCGGCGGCAACTGTCAGGCCGCCGTCTCCGGCGGCGGCCCGCTGGGCGCCCGGCTCGGACACTTCTTCCGCGGTGTCGGCGTCACCATCTTCGAGGGCTACGGCCTCACCGAGACCACCGCCGCCGTCTCGGTCAACACCCCCGACCACATTCGCGTCGGGTCGGTCGGCCGTCCGCTCGAAGGCCACGCCGCCAAGATCGGGGAGGACGGCGAACTGCTGCTGCGCGGTCCCGTGGTGTTCGCCGGCTACTGGGGCAACGAGCAGGCGACCGCCGACGCGTTCGCCGACGGCTGGTTCCGGACCGGCGACCTGGGCGCCATCGACGCCGACGGTTTCATCACCATCACCGGCCGCAAGAAGGAGATCCTGGTCACCGCGGGCGGTAAGAACGTCTCCCCGGCGCCCATGGAGGACGAGCTGCGGGCGCATCCGCTGATCGGCCAGGTGATGGTGGTCGGCGACGGGAAACCGTTCATCGGCGCACTCGTCACGCTGGACCCGGAAGCACTGCCGGGCTGGAAGGAACGCAACGGCATCGCGGCCGAGGTGGAGATCGCCGAACTGGTCGAGAACCCGGCCCTGGTCGCCGAGGTGGAGGCCGCGGTCGCCGAGACCAACAAGAAGGTTTCCAAGGCCGAGCAGATCAAGAAGATCAATATCCTGACCACGGACTGGACCCAGGAAACCGGCGAACTGACGCCGAAGATGTCGCTCAAGCGGGCGGTCGTCATGAAGCAGTACGCCACCGAGGTGGACAAGATCTACGGCTGATCCCCGCAATGCGATGCGAACGGCCCGGTGAGCGTACGCTCACCGGGCCGTTCGGATTCGGTCCCGCGCCGGGCTAACCGGTGAGCGAGTCCGCCTTGTCCAGATCCAGGGCGCTCCGGTCCGGCGCGTCACCGGCCTGGAAGCGGATGAACAGGACCGAGGCGACCACCCCGACCAGCAGCAGCGCGGCCGGCAGCAGAGTGGCCTGGCTCAATGCGGTACTGAACGCCTGCTTCACCGGCTCGGGCACCTGACCGGCACCCATCCCTTCCCCGGCGGGGGCGCCGCTCAGACCCGCCGCGCTCATCCGCGCGGCGATCAGGGCGCTGATCGCCGCGCTACCGAGCACCGACCCGACCTGACGGGTCGTGTTGTAGACACCCGCGCCCGCGCCGGCCTGGGAGATGGGCAGATTGTGGGTGGCCGTGGTCGCCAGCGGCGCCCAGATACAGGCATTCGAGGCGCCGGCCACCGCGCCCGCCACGACCATCCAGGTGATATTCGCGTGCGGATCCCGCATGACCAGAGCGAACCAGAAGACCGAGAGCGCGAACACCGAGAACCCGACGGTCGGAATGATCCGCGGAGGCATCCGGTCGGACAGCCGGCCCACCACCGGCGCGGCGAAGCCGGTGACCACGGCCATCGGCGCCAGCACCAGCGCCGACCGGGTCGGCGACATACCGTGGACGGCCTGCAGATAGAAGTAGATCGGCACCATCAGCGCGGTGACGGACGCACCCATACTGGCGATGGCCAGATTCGACAGCGAGAAATTGCGGTCCCGGAACAGCGGCAGCGGCAACAGCGGCTCGCCCGACCCGCGGGCCTGGGTGACCACGAAGACGGCCAGCACCACGATCCCGGCCACGATCATCGCCCAGATCTTCGCCGACCAGTCGCTCGTATTGCCCTCCTGGATACCGAACACCAGCAGGAACATGCCCACCGCGCTCAGCACCACGCCGACCAGGTCGAACTTGTGCTCATGCGTCGGCAGCGCCGGCACCAGCCAGACGGCGAGCGCGAAGGCCACCACCCCGACCGGCACGTTGACGATGAAGATCCACGCCCAGCCGAGACCGTCGACCAGCAGACCACCCAGGATCGGACCCACCAGCGTCGCCAGCCCGGCGACCGCGCCCCACATACCCATGGCGGCGCCCCGCCGGTCCGGCGGGAAGGTCCGGGTGATCACCGCCATCGTCTGCGGGGTCATCAACGCCGCGCCCAGCCCCTGCACCGCCCGCGCGGCGATCAGGGTCTCGATATCACCGGCCAGCCCGCACGCCAACGAGGACAGCGTGAACACCGCGAGCCCGAACAGATAGATGTTCTTGGGCCCGAACCGGTCGCCCAGCCGCCCGGTGATCAACAGCGGCACGGCGTAGGTGAGCAGATAAGCGCTCGTCACCCAGATGACCTGCGCGATATCGGCGTGCAGATCGGCCATGATCGCCGGATTCGCGACAGCCACGATGGTGACATCGAGCAGGATCATGAAGAATCCGACGACCAGCGCACCTAATGCGAGCCACGGATTGCGTTGAGTGGGCATAGCTTCCGTTCCTGTCGAGCGGCGCCCGATGCGCCGTTTCGTGGATCTGTCGCGATGCGCCGCACGGGCGCACCACCTGGGACTACCGGCCCACCGTACGGATGGGGCACGACAGCCGCGGCCTGCTCATGCCGTGGTCACTCCGGACTCCAGGTACGACGCCGGGCGCCGCGCCAACATTCCGGGCATATCGGACCGATCCTAGTCCTGGTCAGAGACCGTGCGCGTCCAGCCAGGTGCGGGCCAGTACCCCCGGATCCGCGGACTCGTCCCGCACCCGCAACACCAGGGCCGCGAGCTCATCGGTGGTGAGTTCACCGGCCACGTAGTTCAACTTCTCCAGCTGCCGATCGTCCAACGCCCCCTTGCGCACCAGCGCGAGCGGGTTCTCCGGTCTGATCGCGTCCGCCGGGTCGGCGAGCACCTTCAGCCCTTCGGTACCGCCCGGCAGGAATTCGGCCGGACCGGCCAGCACCGCGGCCTGGACCCGGCCCTCCAGCAACGCACGCCGCAGTTGGCCGGGCTCGGGAAACACCTCGGTCGAGGCGAATTCACAACCTTCGATCTTCCCCGCGACCTCCGGCAGCTCCACCAGCCCCGGCACTGCCGCGACCCCGGCAGCCAGGGTCGCGCACTGCGCGCCCAACTGCTCCACCGATTCGATTCCACGCTGCTCGGCGACGGCGGTGGTGACCAGCACCCGCGGTTCGAGATCGGCGCCGTCGGCCGGATCGGAGGTGACCGTGCCCTGTGGCAGCGACCCGTTCAGTTCGCGGGTGACAGCCTTCGTGGTCGTGGCCTCGGCGCCCACGTTCAGGTCGGTCAGCAGCGCGCCGTTGTGATCCGGGGCCACCGCGACGGTCCCCGCGTCCAGCGCCGCCAGCGCGTCCGCCCGGCTGCCCAGCCCCGATTCGACCCGCACCGCCGCGCCCGTGCGTGCCAGCGCCTGCGCGTAGATGTCGGCAAGTACCCGCGACTCGGCGGACCCCTGCGCCCCCACCACCAGCGGCTCGGCCTCATCGGCACCGCAGGACACGGCCAGCCCGGCGAGCACCGGCACCAGCATCCGAGCAACGACACGCATCGACGCCGCCAGTACCATCGCGCGAGACACCCACTTCCGTAACCAGCCCGCCGCACCCCTCCGGGCACCCCGACAACCCACAGGAATCTACAGGGTTCCGGCGGCCGGACGACCGGGGCGCAGCGGGAGCGCCTGGGGCTCCGGGGAGGTGGGCACGAACCAGACCCGGACACGACCGCACGCTCTCCGGTTCGGACGCGACCGGGCCGCAGAGGTGTGAGATGCCGGCCCGCTCGCGAAGGTGCTGTGTTTTTTGGCGCCGCCTTCGGCGTCGCGGGGTTGAGGCCCCCTTGGTCTCGCCGTTTCGGCCTCGAGACTCGAG
>NZ_JBKOOL010000173.1:0-11536 GCF_046764065.1 Nocardia sp. NPDC002869 | reverse complement strand
GCTGCGCTCCTTCGCTCCGTCGGTCCAGAATCGGGGGCGGGCCCCGACCATGGAGGTAGACCATCCGGAGTAGACGGAAGGTGCATGCTGTCGTGCGCCTCGACCGGCCCAGGAAGGCTTACGTCGCTATCGTCCGGCCGTGTCGGAACGTCAGAGACCGAGTACCGCCATCCGTTCGGCGTGGGCGCTCTGCATATGTTCGAACAGCGTGGCGATCCCGTTGAGGTCTCCGGTGGCGGCCAGGACGAGTTCGGTGAGTTCGTCGCGCTGCGCCATCACGTACTGGGCCTGGGTGATCGCTTCGCCGAGCAGGCGCCGGCCCCACAGCGTCAGCCGGTCTCGTTCGGACCGGCTGGTCGCGACCGCGCGCCGGACCTCTTCCACGACGAATTCCGAATGGCCGGTGTCGGCGAGTACATCCCGCACCACGGCCGCCACGTCCGGGCTCAGCGCACCGGCGATCTCACGATAGAAGTCGGCGGCGATACCGTCACCGACATGGAATTTGACCATCGACTCCAGCCAGGTGGAGGGGTCGGTGGAGCGATGGTAGTCGTCGAGCGGCCGGGTGAACGGAGCCATGGCCGCGTACACATCGGCGCCCCGCGCGCTCAGTGCCGCGTCGAGTCGTTCGAAATGCGCGAGTTCGGCCGCCGCCATCCGCGCCACCGCGACCTTGCCGCGCAGGGTGGGTGACAGCGTGGCTTCCTCGCTCAACCGGTAGAACGCGGATATCTCGCCGTAGGCGAGTACCGCGAACAGGTCGGTCACCCCGGCATGATCGGCCGGAATCGGCGAAGCGGACGAATCGCTCGGTGTAACACCCAGCCCGGCCGGTGACTGTGCTCCCATGGAACTCCAGCGTAGTACGCCACCGTGACGTGACGCCGCGCTCACACCGGTGTGGTGAGGAACTTGTCGAGATAAGTCCAGGTCGTCGCGCGAGCGGTGGCACCGGCGAGGATGCCCAGATGCCCGCCGGGCGCGGTTTCGTAGTGCACCGCTTTCGCACCGGTGAGCGTGCGCAGGCCGTGCTCGACCGCACGAGCCGGGGTGATGACATCGGCGGGCCCGCCGACCAGCAGTACCGGGGCGCCGATATCGGCCAGCCGGATCGGCCCCCGTCCGAAATCGACCACGCCGCGGCCGATTTCGTCGCGCAACACCAGCCGGTTCCACAGCTGCTGGTACACGCGGCCCGGATAGCCGGGCATTTCGGCCATGAAGCGGTCGACGGCCTCCATCCGGGCCAGGGATTCGGTGCGGGCGAGATTGCTGGCCACGAACCAGGGCCGTTTGACCTCGCGGTCCCAGGCGGTGATGCGGTACGCGAGCCGGGTCAGGGGTGCCGGAACACCGCCGACCGCGCGCAGTGCCGCGCCCACGGCATCGCCAGTGCCGGTGAGCCGGGCGGCCGCCGCGAGCTGCGGCGTCATCGGCATCGCCCGATAGTTCAGCGGCGCCCCGACCGCGGTGATCGACCGCACCGGCAGCTCACTGTCCGCTGCCGCGGTCAGCAGCGCCAGGGTGCCGCCCAGCGACCAGCCGACCAGATCGACCTCCGGCTCGCCGCCGGCGGCGGCCCGGTCGGCGGCGGTGCGGCGGATCGCCTCGGGCAGGATGTCGTACACCCAGTCGTCGAAGCCCATCCGGCGGTCGGCGTAGGTGATCTCGCCGTAGTCGATCACATACGGCGCGCGACCGGTCTCCAGCAGGAACTCCGCGAGGCTCTGGCCCGGGCGCAGATCGAAGCAGCTCGCGGGCGCGGCGAGCGGCGGCACCAGCAGTACGGCGGCCGCCGACGGTTCGGCCGTGCCGGCGAGCAGGGCCGGTTCGTAACGCCGGAGCAGCCGATGCGGTTCGTCCCACAGCACCGAGGCCGGGGTCGTGCGGCGCCCTTCCACACCGTCACCGAACGTCAGCGCCCAGGCGTTGCGCGCGGCCCGCTCGACGGTCCGGGACAGCTCGCCGTCCGGGTCCACCGCCCGGACGGCGCGATCGGCCAGGGCGATACCTCGGTCTGCGATGCTCACGGCACGAATCTTTCATAGATGTATACGGCGGTACCCGTTATGCCCGCGGCCGACCGGCCGGGTGTGTGGCGAATCACTTCTCGCGGGCGACGGTTCCCGGGTCGGTACGCATACCTGCCACACCGGGCGAAACGCTCTGCCGCGCAGGACGGCTCAGCGGAAGAGGCCACCGAAAAGAACAACGCCCAGCGGATTCACGCGAGCGCCTTTCGGAGCGCGGAACAATAGCACGCTACAATCGCGACGGACAACGGAAGAATTCAGCCGATCCATGAGAACCGGCAGCGCCGAAAGTCGCGCACCCCGGGTGCGCCGTGCGGTGGCGAAGAATTCTCCGGGGTCCACGGAAAATGTGCGCGCACCAGATCCGCATCACCGATGCGCTGCGCCGATGTCCGAGCTTCGCTGCCCTCATCGGGCACCTGCCGACATCCGGCGGCGGCCCGGGTGAGTATCGCAGGGCGGATCCGTGGTCGTCGCGGACCGGCCGGTCCGCCCCACGCCTCGTGCGCGTGTAGCGCGATAACGAGGGAAGGCACGAACCTGAGCAAGATCACAGTTGAACCGGAACCCGGTCTGGCGGAGACGCTGCTGACAGCCGAGTTGGACTCCGCACACACCGCACCGACGTTCACCGAATTGGGAGTACGCGACGAAATCGTGCGCGCGCTCGGTGAGATCGGTATCGAACGCACTTTCGCAATCCAGGAACTCACCCTGCCCCTGGCCCTGGCCGGCGAGGATCTCATCGGTCAGGCCCGTACCGGAATGGGTAAAACCTTCGGTTTCGGAGTTCCGTTGCTGCACCGGATCAGCACCACCGAATCCGGTACCACGCCGCTGGACGGCACCCCGCGCGCCCTGGTCATCGTGCCGACGCGCGAACTGTGCATCCAGGTGACCCAGGACCTGGAGAACGCGGCGAAATATCTCACGAACCAGAAGGGTCCGCTGCGGGTCACCTCGATCTACGGCGGCCGCCCCTACGAATCACAGATCGCGGCGTTGCGCTCGGGCGTCGATGTCGTGGTCGGTACGCCGGGCCGCCTGCTCGACCTGGCCGATCAGCAGCATCTGATCCTCGGCAAAGTGGGCGTCCTGGTATTGGACGAGGCCGACGAAATGCTCGATCTGGGCTTTCTGCCCGATATCGAGCGCATTCTCGGCATGGTGCCGGACAAACGGCAGACCATGCTGTTCTCGGCGACCATGCCCGGCCCGATCATCACCCTGGCCCGCACTTTCCTCACCCGGCCGACCCATATCCGCGCCGAGGAACCCCATGATTCGGCGGTACACGATCGCACCGCGCAATTCGTGTACCGGGCACACGCGATGGACAAGAGTGAACTGGTCGCACGGGTGCTCCAGGCCGAGAGCCGGGGCGCCACCATGATCTTCACCCGCACCAAACGCACCGCGCAGAAGGTCGCCGACGAATTGGCCGAACGCGGTTTCGCGGTCGGCGCGGTCCACGGTGACCTCGGGCAGATCGCACGCGAGAAAGCCCTGACGAAATTCCGGAAGGGCACCATCGATGTCCTGGTCGCGACCGATGTGGCGGCACGCGGTATCGATATCGACGATGTGACCCATGTCGTGAACTACCAGTGCCCCGAGGACGAGAAGACCTATGTGCACCGGATCGGCCGCACCGGCCGGGCCGGGCGCACCGGTGTCGCGGTCACCCTGATCGACTGGGACGAACTGACCCGCTGGGCGTCCATCGACGCCGCGCTCGGGCTGGGCATTCCCGACCCCGTGGAAACCTATTCGCGTTCCCCGCACCTGTTCGCCGATCTGGGCATCCCGGAGGGCGTCACCGGCACCGTCGGCGCGCACAAACCCCAGCGCGATCCCGATGCCGTGGTGGTGGAGCGGCCCGAGCGGGCACCGCGCAAGCGCAACCGCCGGCGCACCCGCGGCGGCCAACCGGTCGAGGCGGACGCGACCACGACCGAGACCGACGCGCCGACCGGGACCGGCCCGGACGACGAGGCACAGCCGGCCGAGGCCCCCGCACGGCGGCGACGCCGGCGGCGGCGTCCGGCCGATACCGAGTCCGGTGGAGCCGGGGACAACGGTTCGGGCGGATCCGATACGCCGGCGACCGAGTCCGATGCCGCGGCGACCGAGTCCGGGGACAGCGGCGCGGACACGGCGGACAAGCCCGCCCGCCGCCGCCGGCGCCGCAAACCGGCCGATGCCGAGAACGGCGGTGACGGCGCCCCGCGTGCCGAGACCGCCGACAGCCCGGCGCCGGTGACCGAGAACGCGGCGGCGCAGGCCTGACGAGCGAACCACGAGCGCCGGCGGTGACCGATACCGCCGGCGCTCGTGGTGTATCCGGAGCCGGGACACCGGCATGGGGGCTTGCGAGCACCGTCGGGTGCGGTACCTGCCATCCGTTACGCTCGCCTACGTGCTCGCACCCGAGCGGCGAACGCGCGCCGACGTCATCACCGCAGCCGCGATCGCCGTGTTCGTGGTGGTCGCGGTGATCGTGGCGTGGGCGACCAGCGGGGTGGCGAACACCGAGTCGGTCGTCGCCGGCGAGCCGGCCCGGCCGCCGCAGCCCGCCGCGAAACTACCCGGAAAACTCCAGGAGATGTGGCGCGCGCCCGATACGGCGACCGGCCGGGCGCTCACCGCCGAGGGCGTCGCGGTCACCGGGGCGGACGGCAGTGTGATCGGGCACGATCCCCGGACCGGCGAACAGGTGTGGCGTTATACCCGCGAGCTGCCGCTGTGCGGAGTGGAATCCCAGTTCGGCATGGTCGTCGCCGTCTACCGCACCGACCGCGGCTGTAGCGAGACGACCATGGTCTCCGGTGCCGACGGGCAACGCCGGACCGCTCGCAGCAGCTATATGGACGGTCGGCTGCGACTGTCGGTCGACGGCACCTACGTCCTCGCCCAGGGTCCCGATCGGCTGGAGGTCTGGCGGTCGGATCTGGTGCGCACCCTCGAGTACGGCCATGTGGACGCCAAGGAGAACTGGAAGACCCAGCCACGGAAGGGTTGCGCGCTGCTGTCGGCCGCCTCCAGCCCGTCCCGGCTGGTCGTCCTGGAACGCTGCCCGGGCGAGCCGGCGGACCGGATCACCGTGCTGGCGCCGGCCCCCAAGGACGACAATGTGCCCGAGGAGTACGGGTCACGACTGTTGGAGGGCGCGGGCGCCGCATCCGCCGACGCGCGTGTGATCGCGGTCTCGGACAACCGGATCGCGGTCTACCAGCCCGGCACCGACGGACCCGGACCCGAGGCGCCGCGACTGACGATCCTCGACGCCAAGGGCAATCCCCTCGTGGTGCAGGAACTCTCGGCCCCGCTCGACCGGTCCGCCGCGACCGTACGCACCGCCTCGGCGTTCCTGGTGTTCACCGGCAACAGCGTGATCGCCCTGCAGGCGACTACGTTCGAACCGATGTGGACCGCGGCGGATGCCCTCGGTACACCGGTGCCGATGGCCGGGAAACTGCTCCTCCCGGTGCCGGGTGCGATCGCCGCCCTCGACCCGGCCACCGGCGCGCAGACGAACCGCATCCCGGTGACGCGGCCCGATTACGGCGGCGGCCCGATCTCGCTCGGCGTACTCGGGACCACGGTGCTCGAACACCGCGACGGTCAACTCGTGGCCCTCGCCGACCCCGCGACCGTCGACGCACCGCGCAGCGATACCGAGCGGCCCGCAAAACCCTTGCGGTGAACCGCTTTCTGTCGGTGCCCTCCGGCAGACTGCGCGCCATGACCGAAGCAGCGCGACCTCTCGACGCGGCCCCCGTGGCCGACCGTCTCCGTGACGACGATCCCGACGCCCCGTGGAACCAGTACTCCGAGCAGAGCCCGGCCGACTGGAACACCGAGGTGATCCGGGAGTTCCGGGCCAACGGCGGACGGGTCGGCGGAGCCTATGCGGAGGCCGAACTGCTGTTGCTCACCACCACCGGCGCGCGGACCGGTAAACGGCATGTGGTCCCGCTGGGTGCGCTGTACCGCGGCGAAACCCTGTACATCAGTTCGTTTATCGAGGGAGGCTATCCCGCCTGGTACCACAATGTGCGCGCGGATCCGGCGGTGATCGTGGAATTGGGTGATCACGTGTACCACGGCACCGCCCGGGTGCTCACCGGCGCCGAATACGACGAATTCGCGGCCTGGGTACTGGCGAACAATCCGTTGCTCGCCGATTTCCAGGCCACCACCGACCGTCCGGTGCCGCTGGTGGTGCTCACCCTGGCCACCTGACGCCGAGCATCGGCGGGGTCCCGGATCGCCGCGATCGCCCGGTGGCCGGGCATGATGGACCGTATGCCCAGCTCCGACGACGCCCGTGTGGTGCTGGTGCGCCACGGTGAAACCGATTGGTCGGTGCGGCACCGCCACACCGGCCGCACCGAGCTACCGCTCACCGATACCGGCGCCCGGCAGGCCACCGCCGCGGGCCGGGTGCTGGCCGCGCTGCGGTTGCGCGATCCGCTGGTCTACGTCAGTCCCCGCGTGCGTGCCCGGCGCACCGCCGAGTTGGCCGGGCTACCCGATCCGGAGATCGATCCCGACCTCGCCGAATGGGACTACGGCGATTACGAGGGCCGCACCACCGCCGAGATCCGCACCCGGGACCCGGGCTGGACGGTGTGGACCGGCACGATCCCCGGTGGTGAATCCGCCGAACAGGTCGGCGCCCGCGCCGATCGGGTGCTGCGCCGGGCGACCGCCGCTCTCGGCACCCGGGATGTGGTCCTGGTCGGGCACGGGCATTTCTCCCGGGCCCTCATCGCCCGCTGGCTGGGGTTCCAGGTCCGGGAAGGACGCCGGTTCGCGCTCACCACCGCCGCGGTGAGCGTCCTGGGCCACGAACACGAGGACCCGACATTGTGGGCGCACAATCTGCACGCCGACGCCCTCGAATGATTCCGCGCGGGCAGCCTGCCCGCCACGCTTCCGCCCGCGATCAGACAAGGATTCCGCACCCGTGACCTCCGCCCCGCTCATCCGCCGTGCCGCTCCCGCCGACGTGCCGGCCCTGGTCGATCTGGTCTACGACCTGGCCGAATACGAGAAGGCCCGGGCCGAATGCACGCTCACGGCCGAACAACTGCACACCGCTCTGTTCGGTCCCGAGCCCGCGGTTTTCGCCCATGTGGCGCTGCTGAACGGCGTGATCAGCGGCTGCGCCATCTGGTTCCGCAACTTTTCCACCTGGGACGGCGTGCACGGGATCTATCTCGAGGATCTGTACGTCACCCCCGCGGCCCGCGGTAGTGGTCTGGGCCGGGCGCTGCTCGCGGCGCTCGCCCACGAGGCGCGGACCCACGGCTACAGCAGAGTGAGCTGGTCGGTGCTCACCTGGAACACACCCTCGATCGGGTTCTACGAATCACTCGGCGCGCGCGTCCAGGACGACTGGGTGGGCTACCGGCTCGCCGGTGAAGCACTCACGGCCCTGGCCGATACCGCGGAGACCGCCGCGGGTCGGTGAATCGCGGCGCCGCTCATTCCTCGCCGGTCACCCCGTACTCCTGTGCTGCCCAGCGCGAGGTCGGCGGCGCGAACAACAGGCCCAGCGCTCCCAGCGCCACCACTCCCAGCACGGTCCCGTACAGCGGCTGTCCCGATCCGAACAGCAGCGACCACACCACCGGCAACAGCAGCAGCTGGGTGATCACCGCGATCGCCCGCCCCCAGCGCTGCCCGAAGAGCAGGCCGATCCCGGAAGCCAGCACCGCCCCGCCCAGAATCCCGAACCACATGGCCGTGCCGTAGCCGCTGATCTCGTCCTCCCGATGCCCCAGCAGCGCCCGCACGATCAGCACCGCCGCCACGATCACCGCGACCGCGCCCTCCAGCGTCACCAACCCCCCGGCTCCACGGACCGTCCCGGGCACACCACCGACGTCTTTTCGCTCGACCACCCGGCCAGCTTAGGCGGACATTCCGCCACACCCGCCGCAGCGTCACATGATCGCTCCCCGACCCGACACGGCGAACACCTGGCATCGCAGACCCTCGACGACCCTCCGCGCCCTGCGCCGAGTTCAGCGAGACCCACAAAGGGTCGAGGCCCATCCCGCCTTCGGCCGAAGGTGCTCAACGGTCGCACTCTATGGACAGCCCACCACACATCGCATGCGGCGAAGCCGCGAGTCCCGGGCGCTGAAGGGCGGGACCGAGGGGCCTCGACCCCGCGGCGCCGGAGGCGCCGCCATGAGCACAGCTCGTTCCATTAAGGTGCGTAGGTGCGGACGTTGTTGATCGTCAACCCCAATGCGACCTCTACCACGGCAGCCACGCGAGATCTGCTCGCGCACGCGCTCGAGAGCCGGACCCAGCTGACGGTGGCGCACACCCAGCATCGCGGGCATGCCGCGGAGCTGGCGCAGTGGGCGGCGACCAATGAAATGGATCTGATCGTGGTGCACGGCGGGGACGGGACGGTCAACGAGACCATCAACGGTTTCGTACCGCTGCCGCAGGTGGACGACGGGCAGGTGTGGCGGCCGCGGCTCGGCATAATTCCCGGTGGTTCGGCCAATGTGTTCGCGCGGTCGCTCGCTATCCGGCCGGATCCGGTGGCGGCCACCAATCAGTTGATCGATCTGCTCAAGGCCGGTGACTCCGACCGCCGAATCGGGTTGGGACTCACCGATGATCGCTGGTTCTGTTTCAGTGCGGGCGTCGGTTTGGACGCCGATGTGTGTGCCGCGATCGACACGGCGCGGGCCAAGGGGCATGCCGCGACACCGGCGCGTTATGTGCGCACGACCGTCCGTCAATTCTTCCGCGTCAAACGTGACCGCCCCGAAGTCACGGTGCACGTGCCCGGCCACGAACCCGTTTCCGGTGTTCATTACGCCTTTGTGACCAATACCAGTCCCTGGACTTATCTGAACGCGACTCCGGTGTGTACCAATCCGGGTACCCGGTTCGAAACCGGACTCGGTGTGTTCGCCGTGCGAACCATGGCGTTACTGCCTACACTGCGCCTGGCGGCACAACTGCTGTCGCCGCACTCCGAGCCGAAGTCGCGGAAATTGTTCCGGGACGACGACGTGCCGTCGGTGCGCATCACCAGCACCGATCCCATCGGTCTGCAAATCGACGGCGACTTCATCGGCGAACGTGACGTGGTGGATTTCACCGCTGTACCCAACGTCCTGGACGTGGTCGCCCCGCGACCGGTTTGAACTGACGCATTCGGGAAATACATCTCGTTGTGCTGCAGAAACCGGCGTAGGCGAGTACAAAGGACTGCGGCAGGTCCCCGATGCGGGACTTCAGTGCGTGAGCTTCCCCACGGTGCATCGGATACCTATTGACATCTACGGTGTTCGTGAAAGCATTCACAAGCAACCGTGCGGAAACATTCAGTTCGCACAAGTGAACGACCCACCAACCGAATCGGCGCCCGGTAGCGGCGCCTTACTAAGGAGCAGAAGGAATGGACTGGCGCCATAAGGCCATCTGTCGCGACGAGGACCCTGAGCTGTTTTTCCCGGTGGGCAACAGTGGTCCTGCGCTCGCGCAGATTGCCGATGCCAAGCTGGTCTGCGCTCGCTGCCCTGTTACCGCCGAATGCCTGTCCTGGGCTCTGGGTTCCGGGCAGGACGCCGGCGTATGGGGCGGAATGAGTGAAGACGAGCGACGTGCGCTCAAGCGCCGCAATGCGCGTACCCGCACTCGGACCGCCGTCTAGAGCGCAGGGAAGCGATTACCGGACCCAGCCCGGTCCGGGAAGTCGCGAGTGCCCGGCACCAGCATTCTGGTGCCGGGCTGAATCTTTTCTACGGCCCGCCGGCACGAGCACCGGACTTTGCCGGAATGCAGCCCTGGAAATCCTCGAGGTGTTTTCGACCACAGATGATCACTGGTGTGCATAATTGATACCGGCGAGTTTCCGTCAGGTATCACCGTGCCGAGCGGCGCCCCAGCGGCACACGCAGTACCGCGTCGGTGCCGATATCGGCCCCCGGATGCAGGCCGATGGTACCGCCCAGTTCCGCCGTCACCAGCGTGCGCACGATCTGCAGGCCGAGACTGTCCGAGGACTGCAGGTCGAAGCCTTCCGGCAGCCCGCGCCCGTCATCGCTGATGATCACGTCCAGCCAGCGTGCCGAACGCTCCGCGCGAATGGTCACCGTACCGTTCTGCCCGCCGTCGAACGCGTGCTCGATGGCGTTCTGCACCAATTCGGTGAGCACCATGACCAGCGGAGTCGCCCGTTCCGCGGAGAAGACACCCAGAGAACCGGCCCGCCGCACCGTGATTCGGGCCGTGTGCACCGTGGCGACATCGGCCATGATCGGCAGCAGCCGGTCGACGACCTCGTCCAGATCGACTTCCTCGTCGACCGACATGGACAGCATCTCGTGCACCGACGCGATGGAGGTGACCCGGCGCACCGATTCGGTGAGCGCCACCCGCGCCTCCTCGTTCTCGGTGCGACGGGCCTGCAGCCGCAGCAGCGCGGCCACCGTCTGCAGGTTGTTCTTCACCCGGTGGTGGATCTCGCGGATGGTGGCGTCCTTGCTGAGCAGCGCCCGGTCCCGGCGTTTGACCTCGGTGACATCACGGACCAGCACCGCCGCCCCCGCCAGCTGCCCGTGCGGCCGCAACACCAGGGTGCGCAGCAGCACGGTGGCACCCCGCGCCTCCACCTCCATCCGGCGCCCGGTACGACCCGCCAGAGCGGCCTGGATATCCCCCACCACCTCCTGCGCGTCGAACGGGTCGGTGATCAGCGACCGGGTGGTGACGGCCAGATCCTGGCCCGCCAGATCGGCCTGAAACCCCATGCGGTGATACGCCGACAGCGCGTTCGGGCTCGCATAGGTGACGATCCCCTCCGTATCGAGCCGGATGAACCCGTCGCCCGCCCGCGGACTGGAATGGGTGGCAGCGCGGTCCTCCGTGGTCGGGAACGTCCCGTCGGCGATCATCTGGCACAGATCGTCGGCACAGGCGACATAGGCGATCTCGAGCCCACTGCGCACCCGCGAACGCTGCCGGTCGGTATCCCGGCTGAGCACCGCGATCACATCGTCGCCGCACCGCACCGGAATCGCCTCCCGGATCGCGTGCACCGGATGTGGATGGTAAACCCCCTGCGCCTCCCCCTCGGTATCGGTGCGCACGATCTCCCCACGGGTGAGCGCCTCGAACACCTGCGAATGCTCGGAATACCGAGCCGTGGTCCCGACCAGATCCTCCAGATGCACCGTCGGCGCGGTGGTAGGCCGGCACTGGGCGACACACACGATATCGGCGCCGTCGCCGACCGGCCCCGCCCCCACCCACAGCAGCAGATCCGAAAACGACAGGTCGGCGAGCAACTGCCAGTCCCCGACCACCCGCTGCAGATGATCCACCCCCGCCCCGGGCAGATCGGTGTGCTCGGCCAGCAGATCACTCAGTGTCGACATACTGTAATTTTGGCGCGCCTTCGGCGCGCGGGGTCGAGGCCCCCTCGGTCCCGCCGTTCAGGCCTCGAGACTCGCGCCTTC
>NZ_JBKOOL010000172.1:0-11691 GCF_046764065.1 Nocardia sp. NPDC002869 | reverse complement strand
ACACTCTTCCCCTCCCCGCCCCTCTCCCGATCGGCGTTGGGTTACAGTCGGTTGGGGTCTCGCCCCCCGGTTGGGGCGCCGGTTGGTTCATTAAATCGACAGTGACGACCGCGGCGCCGGCTGCGGCCGGCGCCTCGGTCCCGGAGCGGGCGGCGCTCGAACTCCACGGTCTGCGCAAGAGTTTCCGTAGCCCGGACGGCAGTGAGATCCGCGCCGTCGACGGACTGGACCTGGTGATCACGCCCGGGGAGATCGTGGCCTTCCTCGGTCCTAACGGCGCGGGTAAGACCACCACCCTGGATATGGTGCTCGGTCTGGCGGTTCCGGATGCCGGGACGGCGCGGGTTTTCGGAGTGTCTCCGGCGCGGGCCGTGGCGGCCGGCCGTATCGCGGCGGTACTGCAATCCGGTGGGCTGCTGCCCGATCTGACCGTGGCCGAAACCGTACGGCTGGTGGCGAGCCTGCACACCCGGCCGCGGCCGGTCGGTGAAGTGCTCGAACGCGCCGGTTTGACCGATATCGCCGGACGCCGGGTGGGTAAATGCTCCGGCGGCCAGCAGCAGCGGCTGCGCTTTGCACTGGCACTGCTGCCCGATCCCGATCTCATCGTGCTGGACGAACCGACCACCGGGATGGATGTGGAAGGGCGCCGGGAGTTCTGGCGCGCGATGCGCGAGGATTCCCGGCGGGGCCGGACGGTCGTCTTCGCGACCCATTACCTCGAGGAGGCCGACACCTATGCCGACCGCATCGTGCTGGTGCGGGCGGGGCGGGTGGTCGCCGACGGTTCCGCCGCCGAGATCAAGAATCTGGCCGCGGGTCGTACAGTCGCCGCCACCCTGCCCGGCGCCGACCCCGCCCGGCTGCTGGCCGTCCCCGGTGTCGACGATGTCGAACTGGCCGGCGAGCGGATCACGGTGCACACCAGGGATTCCGACCTGCTGGCCCGCTTCCTGCTCACCGAGACCGCGGCATCGGATATCCAGATCACCTCGCGCAACCTCGAATCGGCGTTCCTCGCCCTCACCACCGGAGAGAACTGAGATGACCACTGTCGCCCCGCCCACGTCCCCTGTCGAACGCCGCTCTCCCGGCGGGTTCCGGCTCGGTTTCCTGCGAATGGAACTGCTGCGTCTCCTGCGTAATCGGCGCACCCTGCTCGTCACCCTGATCATGCCGCCGGTGTTCTTCGCCATCTTCGGGCTGCAATCCGATTTCCGGGAGCAGTCCTTCGGGTCCGGGAACATGACCGGTTATGTCATGGTGTCGCTGGCCGTCTACGGCGCCATGGTGGCGACGACCAGCGGCGGGGCGATGGTGGCGATCGAACGCGCGCAGGGCTGGAGCCGCCAGTTGCGGCTGACCCCGCTGCGCCCGGTCACCTATATCGCCACCAAAGCCGTCGTGGCGATGGTGCTGGGACTGATATCGGTGGCGGTGGTCTTCGCGGTCGGCGCGATGGCGGGTGCCCGGCTCACGGTGACCGCCTGGGTGCTCTGTTTCCTGCTGGCCTGGGTCTGCTCGCTGGTCTTCGCGGCATTCGGTCTGTTCGTCGGCTACCTGCTGCCCTCGGAGAACGTGATGCAGTTGCTCGGTCCGGCGCTGGCGGCGCTGTCGTTCGGCGGCGGGCTGTTCATTCCGCTGCACGGCTGGTTCGGCACCGTTTCGGCGGTGCTGCCCACCAACGGCGTGGCGACCGTGGTGCGGATGCCGTTCGGGGAAACCGGCGGCTCTTCGCTCGTCCCGGCCATAGTGAACATCACCGTCTGGACCGTCTTGTTCGTGGGCGGCGCGGCGCTGATGTTCCGCCGTGACACCGCGCGCTGACCCGGTGACCTGCTCCGACATGCCGGTGCCGCCGTCGTGGAGACGGCGGCCTTCGGTACGGTCGGTCCTCGTGATCGATCGCCGCGGCGGCCCTCGGCTCCGCGCCGGGGGCGGTGCCCACCAGCTGTTTCGAGGCAGCGCATGAGGTTTTCCGCGGCCCCGTCGCCGAGCGCCCGAGTGGCCGGGCCTCTGGACCGTCTGGCCCGTACCGGTGTGTTCGCGACCGAGGGCGGTGGCCGCGGTTGGTTCGGTGCCCTGCTGGCGGTGGTCTGGCTCGTGTACCTGGTGACACCGGTCCTGCAGAGCTGGCGGCAGCAGGATCAACCGGCCGCGCTGGTGGCCACCGCGGCCCTGGCCGGGTACGCGGCCCTGATCGTGTGGTCGCTGGCCGGGCTGCGGGAACCCCGCCGCCGCGATCCGCTCTTCTCCGCCCCCGCGGACCGCCGGGTGTGGCCGGTCCTCGCGGCCATGGTCGTCTGCGCGACAGTGCTCGTGGTGCTGCTCGGCACCCCCGCCGTGCCGTGCACCGTGTACATCGGGATCATCGCCGTCTTCCGGCTGCCCGCCCGCGCGTCCGGGTGGGTATGCGGTGCGCTGATGGTCGGAATCCTGCTGTCCGTGCTGGTCGTTCCGGGGTTGTCCGGTGTGCCGTGGTACTTCGGCTTCCTGCCCGTGGTCATCTGGACGCTGCGGCAGCTCGGCCTGCACGGTGCGCGGCTGACCGAGCTGGCCCGCCGTCAGCAGGCGGAGCTGGCCATGGCGGCCGAACGCAACCGGGTGGCCCGCGACGTGCACGACATCCTGGGCCATTCGCTCACTGTCATCACCGTGAAGACCGAACTCGCGCAGCGGCTGCTCGATATCGATATCGACCGGGCCAGGTCCGAACTGGCCGATATCGAACACCTCGCGCGCGACGCCCTGGCCGGGGTGCGCGATACGGTCGGCGGGCTGCGCGAGGTGACGCTGCGCTGGGAACTCGCCAATGCGCGCAGTGCGCTGGAAGCCGCCGGTATCGCAGCCGGACTACCCGATCCGGAAGAACTGCCGGCGGGCGATCACGAACTGTTCGGCTGGGTGTTGCGTGAGGCGGTGACGAATGTGGTGCGCCACAGCGGCGCCCGCCACTGCGTCGTCACCGTGACGCCGACCGGTATCACGGTCACCGACGACGGACGTGGACTCGGCGCGGCCGCGGTCGGATCCGGACTGACCGGACTGCGGGAGCGGGCCGCGGCGGCGGGCGCCGTGCTGACCTTGGCGGAGCCGGCAGGAGGAGGAGTACGTGTTGTCGTCACCGTTCCCGGATGAGTGGTCGTGGGCGGGTTTCGTGACCCGGGGCCCGACCGGCGCGACGACGAGGACTCTCGGTCCCGCAGCGCCCCGCCGCCGTACCTCCGTATCGCGCGGGGCGGTCCGGTCGTGATCCGGCTGCTACTGGCCGACGATCAGGCGCTGGTGCGGGGCGCGCTCGCGGCGCTGCTCGGGCTGGAATCCGACCTCGAAGTGGTCGCCGAAGTGGGTCGCGGGGACGAGGTGCTCGACGCGGTCGCGCGGACGAACCCGGATGTGGTGTTGCTCGATGTCGAGATGCCGGGAGCCGACGGTATCGCCGTGGCCGCCGAGTTGCACGCGAAGCATCCCGGGGTGCGGATACTCATGGTGACGACCTTCGGCAGGCCCGGCTACCTGCGCCGGGCGATCGATGCGGGGGCGGGCGGGTTCGTGGTCAAGGACACCCCGGCCCGGGAGTTGGCCGATGCCGTCCGGCGGGTTCACCTGGGGCTGCGGGTGGTGGACCCGGCGCTGGCCACCGAGACCTTGACCGCGGGCACCTCGCCGCTGACACCACGGGAACGTGAAGTTCTCGCCGCCGCGGCGGAGGGAACCACCGCGGCGGTTATCGCGCAGCGCCTCCATCTGTCCGAAGGGACGGTGCGCAACCATCTGTCCGCCGCCATCGGCAAGACCTCGACCAGTACGCGCGCCGAGGCGGTACGGGCCGCGGAGCGGATGGGCTGGCTGTAGCGGGCGGCCCCGCAACGTCTCCATCGGAACCGGGCCGCTGTTCCGTACGGGAAAGCGCGCCGGCCGTGCCCGGCGCAGAGGGGCAGGGCCGACGCGTGTTCCGGCGGTGCCAGGGGGAGGTGCCCGGTGGAACCCGGTCGCATTCCCGGGCTCTGGTTCACCGCGAGGTCCCGCCTGTCGCGCAACGCGCCGTGCCCTGAGTGTTGACCCCGACGGCGCTTCGGAAACATGTCCGGCCGCCGGTTCCCGTGGTGAGTGGTCACAGGTGGTGCGGTCGGGTCGGTTGAGCGTTCGGTGCCGGCGTCGTCTCCGGTGTCAGAGCAGCCAGAGCACCGCGCCCAGTGCCGCGAGCACGGCGCAGACCCCCAGCGCGACCGCGAGCGGCCGGGCGGTCTTCCAGGTGGTGTATGCGCCGCCGATGAGAAATCCGGCGAGGGTGAACAGCAGAACTACAGCGACATCGGTGGACACAGAGCCCTATTGTGCCTGGTCTCGGTATCGGTTGGGGCTCGGTGTGGCGCGCGTGCCGTGGTCTCGGCTGTGGGGTGCGCCAGTATTCGTGCTCGACTTGCGATGGTGGCCCGCCGCGTTCCCGGGCATCCGGACCGGCGCAGTTCTCCCGAATCGGTCTCGGTTCCGTGTACTCGGGGGACGTCCAGCGTGTAACTCCTTCCCGATCCTGATGGAACCGATCGCTGGTGTGCGGCGTCAAACCCGATGAGAGAGATCAGCGCGCACTTGACGCCGCTGTCCACGGGAGGGGAAGTAGGTCCGAATGGAACCGCAGTCGTCCGATCACAGCTTCGAGAGTCGAGCGACCCACTGGCGCGTTTGAACACCTTCTGGGTCGGTCAGACGCTGGGCGCGTTGGGCGCCGGTTTGCTCCCTTTCTGTGTCGGGTTGATAGCGGTGGCAGCACTCGATGCCGGACCAGCGGAAATGGCGGCGATAACCGTTGCGTCGCTTTTGCCCCGGGTGCTGTTCACGCTCCATGCGGGGGCATACGTCGAAAGGCTGGGCCGATGGCGCTCCATGCTGTGGTCGAACACCGTCGAAGTGGCTATCTGGTGTGCCGCAATCGGGCTCGGCACGCTGCTGGGAAGCTCGATCTGGATCCTGGTCGCGACGGTCTTCCTGAGCGAAGCGGCTCGGACCGTCAACGGTGTCGCATTCCAGGCCGTGGCTCCATTGCTCTCGAACAGGACGGGACTGCGGTCCGCCAATGCGAAATTCGGTGTATCCGACGCCTTCGCGCAAGTTGCTGCACCGGTGATCGGTAGCTGGATATTTCTCGTCGCGGGTGGCACGGCCACGATCCTTGCCGGGGTCGCGATGATCTGTGTGCTGATAGGGGTGGTTCTCGTCTGCCGGACGGCTGAGGAAGTGCCCGAACGGTTGCACCGTGCGAACGTCCACCGCTTGGTGGTCGAAGGCCTGCGCTTCGTCGGCAAGGACCGGATACTGCGCGGCCTCGCTCTGTCCAACATGTCGGCGAATTTCTTCTTGGCCTTCATCTCTGCCCTGTGGCTGCTGTACCTGCTCGACGAACTCGGGTGGAGTCCGGGCGTAGTGGGCACGGTCGGTGGTATCGGGGCGGTCGGGGGGCTCCTCGGCGGTCCGGTTGCACTGTTTCTGGGCAGACGCATCGGCGACTCGCGGACAATCGTGCTCCTGTCGTGGAGCTTCTGCCCGGCGTACCTGATCGCACTGATCCCGGTCGGTGGGTTCCCCCGGGTCGTCCTGGTAACGGCGAGTACCGCCCTGGTTTCTCTGTGCCTGGTTTCCTACAACGTCCTTCAAAGGACGCTCAGGCAGTCGATAACTCCGCCGGAACTCTTGGCGCGACTCAGTGCCTCCGTGCGATGGACCGCCGCTGTCGGCGCGCCGATCGGCGCTGCTCTAGGGGGCGTTCTCGCCATGCTCCTCGGCGTTCGGGTTGCTGTGACAGTTGGGATCGCCGGTCTCGTCGTGCCGGGGATTTCGACCACTATCGCCGGGTTGTGGCGTGCCCCCGCCGCCGATGAACCCGCCGACCACGAGCGAATACTCCAGCGCTGACTCACGTCTGCGCTGCTCCGAACAGAGCGGTACGGGCTTGATCCCGGCCCGGCCGCATCGGCTCCGGGCCCGTGGACCGCGTCGGCAGCAACGCCGCATCGACCGCTTTCGCCCCGACCGGCCGCAGCACTCCAGCGCAGATGGTGTGCGTGGCGATATCGCCGGCTCGGGCGCGGCCGATCACGCCATCGTCCATCACCGCCATCACCTCCAGCGGGGTGGCGTCCAGCTGTACCTGCTCACCGGGGTGCGCCGCTGTGGTCGTGGTGAAGGTCCGATCGGGTGCGCTCGCGGTCTGCCGCCGTGTCACCACCGAGGGCGCACCGAATCTCCCGAGAACCGCCATCGGCGCTGCTCGGGGCCAGGTCCGGAGTCCGGAATATTAACAAGCACGCGTGCTTGATTTTTTACCCACCGCCTGTGATGCTGGGGCGGTACGCGGACAGCCACGGGCGCCTATCGGCGACCCCGCCCGGTGCCGCGGTAGGAGGCGAAACCGCTGATGGGTGGTCTGGCGGCCGATCCCGGCCTGATTCGGATCGGCAACTGTTCCGGGTTCTACGGCGACCGGTTCGGCGCGATGCGCGAAATGCTCGAGGGCGGGCAGCTCGATGTGCTGACCGGTGACTATCTCGCCGAACTCACCATGCTGATCCTGGGCCGCGACCGGATGAAGGATGCCGGCCTCGGCTATGCCAAGACCTTCCTGCGCCAGCTCGAGGAATGCCTCGGCCTCGCGCTGGAACGCAATGTGCAGATCGTGACCAATGCCGGTGGCCTGAATCCGGCCGCGCTGGCGGCGAAGGTGGGCGAGCTGGCGGATCGGCTCGGCCTGGAGGTCCGGGTCGGTTATGTGGACGGCGACGATCTCACCGGCCGCACCGCCGAACTCGGCCTCGGCTCCCCGCTCACCGCCAACGCCTATCTCGGGGCCTGGGGTATCGCCGAATGCCTGGCTGCGGGCTCGGATGTGGTGGTCACCGGCCGGGTCACCGACGCGTCGGTGGTGGTGGGTCCGGCCGCCGCCCACTTCGGTTGGCAACGCACCGATTACGACCGGCTGGCCGGCGCGGTGGTGGCCGGTCATGTGATCGAATGCGGTACCCAGGCCACCGGCGGCAACTTCGCGTTCTTCCGCGAACTCCCCGACCTCGGCCGCCCCGGATTCCCACTGGCGGAGATCCGCGCGGACGGTAGCAGCGTCATCACCAAACACGCGGGCACGGGCGGCGCGGTCACCGTGGACACCGTCGCGGCCCAGCTCATGTACGAGATCCAGGGCGCGCGCTACGCCGGGCCCGATGTCACCGCCCGGCTCGATACGGTCGAACTCGCCGCCGACGGCCCGGACCGGGTGTCGATCCGCGGCGTCGTGGGGGAACCGCCGCCGCCGACGCTGAAGGTTTCGCTGAACACTCTCGGTGGATTCCGCAACGAAATGGAATTCATCCTCACGGGCCTCGATATCGAAGCGAAAGCCGAGCTGGCGCGGCGGCAGCTGGAGTCCTGGTTGCCCGAACGTCCGGCCGAACTGGACTGGACCCTGGCCCGGCTGGACCGCCCCGACGCCGATACCGAGGAGCAGGCCAGCGCCCTGCTGCGCTGTGTGGTCCGCGACCCCGATCCGAACAAGGTGGGTCGCGCGTTCTCCAGCGTGGCGGTCGAACTCGCGCTGGCCAGCTATCCGGGCTGCAGTTTCACCGCCCCGCCCGGCAACGGTTCGCCCTACGGCGTCTACCGGCCGGGGTTCGTCGACGCCGCCGAGGTCGCACATACCGCCCACCGGCCGACCGGAGGCAAGGTCCTGGTGGGGGCCTCGTCGGAGACCCGCGAACTGACCGACGTCCCGGAACCCGAACTCCCCGCACCGCTTGCGCCCACACCCACGAAACGGGTGCCGCTGGGCGAGATCGCGCTGGCGCGCAGCGGTGACAAGGGCGGTGACGCGAATATCGGCGTCTGGGTGCGCACCGAGGACCAGTGGCGCTGGCTGGCGCACACACTTACCGTCGAGCGGCTACGCGAACTACTGCCCGAAACCGCCCCGCTGGAGATCACCCGGCATGTGCTGCCGAATCTGCGGGCGCTCAACTTCCTCATCTCCGGTCTGCTCGGCGAAGGCGTGGCCTACCAGGCACGATTCGATCCGCAGGCCAAGGGACTCGGCGAATGGCTGCGGTCCCGTCATCTCGACATACCGTTGGAGCTGCTGCCGTGAGTACTGTCTGGAACACCGCCGAGCGCCGCGAACTCCGCGCCACCGTGCGCGCTTTCGCCGAGCGCGAGATCCTGCCCTACCAGGATGATTGGGAACGCGACGGGGAGATTCCGCGGGAGCTGCACAAGAAGGCAGGCGAACTCGGCCTGCTCGGGATCCAGTTCCCGGAAGCCGCGGGCGGTGCGGGCGGTGACGGGATCGACGGTGCCGTCGTGTGCGAGGAACTGCACTACGCCGGGGTCTCGGGTGGCGTGTTCGCCTCGCTGTTCACCTGCGGTATCGCGGTGCCGCACCTCATCGCCGCGGGCGATCCCGCACAACTCGACCGCTGGGTTCTGCCGACCTTGGCCGGTGACAAGATCGGCTCGCTGGCGATCACCGAACCCGGCGGCGGCTCCGATGTGGGACATCTGACCACCTCGGCCCGCCGCGACGGCGACCACTACATCGTCAACGGTGCCAAGACCTACATCACCTCCGGCTGCCGCGCCGATTTCGTGGTGACGGCCGTCCGCACCGGCGGCCCGGGGGCTTCGGGTGTTTCGCTGCTGGTGGTCGAGAAGGGCACCCCCGGTTTCACGGTGGGCCGCAAACTGGACAAGATGGGCTGGCGCGCTTCCGATACCGCGGAACTGTTCTACCAGGACGTCCGGGTTCCGGTGTCGAACCTGGTGGGGCCGGAGAATTCCGGTTTCCTGCAGATCGCCGCGGCATTCGTCAGTGAACGGGTCGGGCTCGCCGTGCAGGCGTATTCGAGCGCCCAGCGCTGCCTGGACCTGACCCTTGACTGGGTGCGCGACCGGGAAACCTTCGGCCGCCCGCTGATCAGCAGGCAAGCCGTGCAGAACACCGTCACCGAGATGGCCCGCCGGGTCGATATCGCCCGCGTCTACACCCGGGACGTCGCCGCTCGCGCCGCGGCCGGTGAGACCGATCTGATCGCCGAGGTCTGCTTCGCCAAGAACACCGCCGTCGAATCCGGCGAATGGGTGGCGAACCAGGCCGTACAACTCTTCGGCGGTCTCGGCTATATGCGCGAATCCGAGGTGGAACGCCAGTACCGCGATATGCGGATCCTGGGGATCGGCGGCGGCACCACCGAAATCCTCACCGGCCTGGCCGCGAAACGATTGGGATACCAGTCATGACCACACTGCGCAGCGCCCTCGACACCACGAGTGCCGACTACACCGCGGCGGCCGCGGCCATGACCGCCAAACTCGCCGAGGTCGAGGCGGAATTCGAGAAGGTCATCGCGGGCGGCGGTCCCGAGAAACTCGCCCGCCACCGCAAACGCGGCAAACTGACCGCCCGCGAACGTATCGAACTGCTCATCGACGAGGATTCCCCGTTCCTCGAACTGTGCCCGCTCGCCGCCTGGGGCAGCGAATTCCAGGTGGGCGCCAGCACCGTCGCCGGGATCGGCGTGGTGGAGGGCGTGGAATGCATGATCGTCGCCCCCGACCCCACCGTGCGCGGCGGCACCTCCAACCCGTGGACGCTGCGCAAGACGTTGCGGGTCAACGACATCATCCGGGAGAACCGGCTCCCGGTGATCTCGCTGGTGGAATCCGGCGGCGCCGATCTGCCCACGCAGAAAGAGGTCTTCGTCCCCGGCGGCCGGATGTTCCGCGACCTCACCCAGGCGTCGGCGGCCGGAATTCCTACCATCGCCCTGGTCTTCGGCAACTCCACCGCGGGCGGCGCCTACATCCCCGGTATGTCCGATCACGTGGTGATGATCAAGGAACGCTCCAAGGTGTTCCTGGGTGGTCCGCCGCTGGTGAAGATGGCCACCGGTGAGGAATCGGACGACGAATCCCTGGGCGGCGCCGATATGCACGCCCGGGTCTCGGGCCTGGCCGATTACTACGCGCTCGACGAACAGGACGCCATCCGCATCGGCCGGCGCATAGTCAAACGGCTGAACTGGGAGAAAAAGGGACCGGTGGCGCGCGCCTCGGTGCTCGAACCGCTGTACGACCCGGACGAACTCCTGGGGATCGTCCCGCCGGACCTGAAGATTCCGTTCGATCCCCGCGAGGTGATCGCCCGGATCGTCGACGGCTCCGATTTCGACGAGTTCAAACCCCGCTACGGGTCCAGCCTGGTCACCGGCTGGGCCGAACTGCACGGGTATCCGGTCGGCATCCTCGCCAACGCGCGCGGGGTGCTGTTCTCCGAGGAATCGCAGAAGGCCACCCAGTTCATCCAGCTGGCCAACAAGACCAACACCCCGCTGCTGTTCCTGCACAACACCACCGGCTACATGGTCGGCAGGGAATACGAGCAGAAGGGCATCATCAAACACGGCGCCCAGATGATCAACGCCGTCTCCAATTCCAAGGTCCCGCACATCTCCGTACTCATGGGCGCCTCCTACGGCGCCGGTCACTACGGCATGTGCGGCCGCGCCTACGACCCCCGCTTCGTCTTCGCCTGGCCCAGTGCCAAATCCGCGGTCATGGGCGGGGCGCAACTGGCGGGGGTGATCTCCATCGTCGGCCGCGCCGCCGCCGAGGCCCGCGGGCAGGCGTTCGACGAAGAGGCCGACGCCGGGATGCGTGCCCTGGTGGAAGCGCAGATCGAGGCCGAATCGCTGGCCATGTTCATGTCCGGGCGGCTCTACGACGACGGGGTCATCGACCCGCGCGATACCCGCACAGTGCTCGGTATGGCCCTCTCGGCCATCCACACTGCACCTGTCCAGGGCGCCGAATCCTTCGGCGTCTTCCGAATGTGAGGCCGGTCGTGTCGAATTCGCAGCAGCTGATCACCAGCGTCCTGGTCGCCAATCGCGGTGAGATCGCCCGCCGGATCTTCGCCTCCTGCCGCCGGATGGGCGTGGGTACGGTGGCGGTCTATTCCGACGCCGACGCCGACTCTCCGCATGTCGCCGAGGCCGACGCCGCGGTCCGGCTGCCCGGGAACACACCGGCGCAGACCTACCTGCGCGCCGACCTCATCATCGCGGCCGCCCAGGCCACCGGTGCGGACGCCGTCCATCCCGGCTACGGGTTCCTCTCCGAGAACGCGGAGTTCGCGCGCGCGGTGGAAGGGGCCGGACTGGTCTGGATCGGGCCGCCCGCCGCCGCCATCGAGGAGATGGGGTCCAAGGTCGCGGCCAAAAAGATGATGGACGCCGCCGGAGTGCCGGTGCTGGCCGAACTCGACCCGGCGGAGGTCACCGAAACCCAGCTCCCGGTGCTGATCAAGGCTTCCGCCGGTGGTGGCGGCCGCGGTATGCGGGTGGTGCGCGACCTTGCCGAACTCCCCGGGCAGCTGGAAGGCGCCCGCCGGGAGGCCGAATCGGCGTTCGGCGACCCCACCGTCTTCTGCGAGCGCTATCTCGAGACCGGCCGCCATATCGAGGTCCAGGTGATGGCCGATACACACGGCACCATCTGGGCCGTCGGCGAACGTGAGTGCTCGATCCAGCGCCGGCACCAGAAGGTCGTCGAAGAGGCGCCGTCTCCGCTGGTGGAACGTATCGATGCCGGTCGGGGACCGGATTCGGGACCCGGTATGCGGGACCGGCTGTTCGAGGCGGCCCGCCAGGC
>NZ_JBKOOL010000171.1:0-11787 GCF_046764065.1 Nocardia sp. NPDC002869 | reverse complement strand
GCCGCCCGGGCCGCAAGCGATGACAGTGTGCCGTGCCCGTCGTCCGGGACCGCGAGGCCGGGTCGGCGGGCTGCGGGGCGAACGGAAGATTCGGGGGCCGATCATGAAACGTCCGAATCCGCATCGAGAAGAGCCGGTTTGCGGTCGATGGGTCGCGGTGATGTCCGGCCCGGCGGGGGTGGGGTCCCGTTCGGCGTGGCTCGCTGGGGTTGCGTCGCCGGCGGCGCAGCGTCCGGTCGGTCACCGGCACCCGGCGGCGATTTTCGGGTTGCCTGCCGGTGACCAGGGAGAACAGTATTCGGCGGTAGGAGAAACGGCGCGCGAATATGGTTGCCATCTTCCCGGGGAGTCTTTATTCTCGACCCCGTGCAAATTCCTGCCGCCGGCCTGTGCGCCGCGCCGATGTTCGCAGATCGCGACGGTGCGGTGCTCCTCTCGCGTACCGCGGAGTCGGCTCGTCGGCTACTTGCCGTAGTAGTAACCCGCCGTAGCGGGGTCTGATTCGGACCGGCCCCCTCGCTGCGGGCCCCCCTTTTCTGCTTTTGCTGGTCCCCCAAACCTGCCGACCATCTCTGGGAAGACCTACGTGCTCATGACCACACTGACTCTGGAAAACAACGCCCTGACCACGGCCGCCCCGCGCAGCCTGCGTACCGAATGCGCGGAACTGACGGCCGATCAATTCCACGACCGCTACGGCGAATGCGCCGGCCCGATCCGGCTCGCGGGCTGGTCGTCCACCGGTGCGCGCGGCGGCGCCTTCACCGCGACCCTCGAATTCGCGGGCCGGTCCCGTTCGGTCGTGGCGGCGGGCAGCCCCATCGCCGCCATGACCTCGGCACTCTACGAAGCCGGCTACCCCGTCGAGATCCTGCGGTTCCATCAACGTCGCACAGCGGCGGGCACCGCGACCTTCGTGCAATGCGAATCCGACGGTCACCGCGGCTGGGGCGCTGCCCTCGCCGCCGATGGCGCGGAATCCTCGGTGCGGGCAATGATCGCCGGCGTGAACCGCCTGGGAGCGCTGCGCTAGGCGTACCTTCGCGTTCGCTCCGGCCGTGCGCGGACTGTCGACGGGCTTGTGCCCGGCTGTGTCACTAGCGGGCTACCGACCGCACCGTACGACAACGCGACGGCGGGCTCCGCACCATCCCCGGAAAGTGTGGAGCCCGCCGTCGTTCGTCAATTCTATTCGGCTGCTTCGCCGTTGGTCGCCTGCTGCTCGGCGAGTTGCTGACGAACCTCATCCATATCGAGTGCCTTCACCTGGGAGACCAGGTCCTCGAGCGCCGCGGGCGGCAGCGCCCCGGGCTGCGCGAAGACGAGTACACCCTCGCGGAAGGCCATGATCGTCGGGATGGACTGGATATTGGCGGCCGCGGCCAGGCCCTGTTCGGCCTCGGTATCGACCTTGCCGTGCACGACATCGGGATGCTTCTCCGACGACGCATCGTAGGTCGGGGCGAAGCTGCGGCACGGTCCGCACCAGGAAGCCCAGAAATCGACGAGTACGACGTCGTTACTGGTGACTACGTCATCGAAGTTCTGCTGCGTCAGTGTCTGGGTGGCCATGACGTCCTCTCGTGGTCGGTTTCAGGCTGTAACGCCGGCCCCGGCCGCGGTGTTCCACGGCGGTGTCGTACGCCACCGGTCCCCACCCTACGTGGCGGGGTCCGCGGTCGGTCCGGCTCCGTTCAGCCGTGTTCGCCGACCGGCCATGCCCGGCGCTGGTCGCCGTCCCAGCGCCGGATACCCAGCACGGTCGCGGTGGTGTCCCGGTCGGCCGCGACGGCGGCCACCGCGTCGCCGATCCGCTGCGGGAGGACCCGCCGCGCCAGCGTGACATGCGGTGTCCATTGGTTGGGGCGCAGATTGGCCGGGATATCAGGACACGGTTCGACCACCTGGTGGATGCGGCGATGCCAGGCCAGCAGTTGTTCGGACGGGACCACCGCCCGCACCAGGATCGGCCGCCGCGCCCCGAACACCAGCACACCGCCGAGACGTACCGGGAAGGGCCGGAACGGCAACCGGTCGAGCTCCTGTTCGATCCGCGGCCAGATCTGCCGGGCCGCCGCCACGGTGATGTGCGGCCGGTGACTTTCGGTGTCTCCGCCGCGCCTGCCCTGTGCCAGCCCGGGCAGCCCCGCTTCGGCGAGCAGTTCCCACTGCCGCCGGATGCGTTGTTCGGCCGCCTCGTCGAGCAGTAATTCCACCGACTGCACCATGATCTGCAGACGGTAGCGGGTCGGCCGCCGGAGGACGGGCGGTGGCTGTGCCGGGCGCCGCGCCCGGAGATCAATCTTGGGTTACTCGGGGTGTGCCGCGGGCCGCGGTCGCCTACTGTGCGTGACAAGGTCGACGAGGGGCCGAGGGCCCACTATTCTTCGCGAGCGGCAGGTGGTGGCGGTGGTGGAGCGATCCGGTGCCCGGGTGCGGCGCATGGTCTGCGGGCTGGCCGGTATCGCGCTGCTGGCCGGGTGCGTGACCAATGTGGAGGACACCGGGCCGGTCCCGCCCAAGGTCGCGGTGGGCGCGATGGACGCGCTGGCCGCGCGGGTGCCGGCCGATATCGCCGCCGCCGGGGAGGTGGTGGTCGGGGTCAATGTGCCGTATCAGCCGAATGAGTACCGCGACCGGTACGGCGCGATCGTCGGTTTCGACGTGGATCTGATGGACGCGGTCACCGCGGTGCTCGGTCTGCGCGCCCGCTACACCGAATCGGCGTTCGAGAAGATCATTCCCGCCGTCCAGGCCGGTACCTACGATATCGGCATGTCCTCGATCACCGATTCGGTGGAACGGGAGAAGCAGGTCGATTTCGTCACCTATTTCAGCGCGGGAGTGCAGTGGGCGCAGCGCACCGGCCGGCACGTCGACCCCGCGAACGCCTGCGGTAAACGCGTCGCGGTCCAGGCGACAACGGTGGAGCACATCGAAGAGGTCCCGGCCAAGAGCGAAGCCTGTGTCGCGGCGGGCCGGGACCCGATCATCATCGACGCGTTCGACGAGCAGAGCGCGGTGACCAATGCGCTGGTCCTCGGCCAGGTCGACGCCATGTCCGCGGATTCCCCGGTCACGGCGTATGCGATCGAACAGACCGACGGCAAGATCGAACCGGCCGGCCCGATCTTCGACGCCGCGCCCTACGGGTGGGCCGTCGTGAAAGGGTCGCCGCTGGCGCCGGTGCTGCGCGATGCGCTGCAGCACCTCATCGATACCGGGCAGTACCGCCAGATCACCGAGAACTGGGGAGTCCAGGAGGGCGCGCTGCGCACCTCCGTGATCAACGGTGCGAGGGAGTCGACGCGATGACCGCCGATCCGAGTGGGGCCGCCGCCGCGGCCGCCGAACCCGAACCCATCGTCGCGGTGCCGTTGCGGCGGCCCGGCCGCTGGGCGGCCGCCGCGCTGATCCTGGCGCTGGCCGGATTGTTCGTCTACGGCGCGGCCACCAATCCCGCGTACCGCTGGGATGTGTACTGGCAGTATCTCCGCGATACCCGGATCGCGGCGGGCGCGGTGGTCACCCTGGAGCTCACCGTGCTGGCGATGGTCATCGCCGTCGTACTCGGTACCACGCTGGCGGTGATGCGGCTGTCGCCGAACCCGGTGCTGCGGGCGAGCGCCTGGGTCTACCTGTGGGTGTTCCGCGGGACCCCGGTATACGTGCAACTGGTCTTCTGGGGCCTGGTCCCCTCGCTGTACCAGAACGTCGCGTTCGGTGTCCCCTTCGGCCCGCGCCTGTTCGAGATCGATGTGCAGAGTTTGCGGGCCGGGTTCGCCTTCGCCGTGATCGGGCTGGGTCTCAACGAGGCCGCGTACATGGCCGAGATCGTCCGGGCCGGTATCAACTCGGTCGGCGAAGGTCAGCGCGAAGCGTCCATCGCGCTCGGCATGTCCTGGTCCCAGACCATGCGGCGCACGGTGCTGCCGCAGGCCATGCGGGTGATCATCCCGCCGACCGGCAACGAACTCATCAGCATGCTGAAGACCACCGCGCTGGTCACCGCCATACCGCTCAGTACCGATCTGTTCGGCCGGGCACGCGATATCTACGGGGTGAACTTCCTGCCCATCCCGCTGTTGCTGGTCACCGCCACCGGGTATCTGGCGATCACCAGCGTGCTGATGGTCGGCCAGTACTACCTGGAGAAATACTATTCGCGGGGCATCTCCCGGCAACTGACCGCCAAACAACTCCGAGAGCTGGCCGACGCGCGCGGAGAGGTGCAGGCGAAATGAGTGCGACGGAACCGATGGTCCGCGCCGACCGGGTCTGCAAGAGTTTCGGCGCGCTACGGGTGCTCGAGGGCATATCACTGGACGTCCGGCACGGCCAGGTGATGTGCCTGATCGGGCCGTCGGGTTCGGGAAAATCCACTTTCCTGCGGTGTATCAACCATCTGGAGCAGGTCGACGCGGGCCGGTTGTACGTGGACGGTGAATTGGTCGGATACCGGGAGAAAGGCGGCAAACTCTACGAGTTGCACCCCCGCGACGCCGCCCGCCAGCGGCGTGAGATCGGCATGGTCTTCCAGCATTTCAACCTGTTCCCGCATCGCACCGCGCTCGCCAACATCATCGAGGCGCCCATCCAGGTCAAGAAGACCCGCCGGGCCGAGGCGGTGTCGCGGGCGAAGGAGCTGCTGGACCGGGTCGGGCTGGCCGACAAGGCAGGCGCCTATCCGGCACAGCTGTCCGGCGGCCAGCAGCAGCGGGTGGCGATCGCCCGGGCGCTGGCGATGGACCCGAAACTCATGTTGTTCGACGAGCCCACCTCCGCGCTGGACCCGGAGCTGGTCGGTGAAGTTCTCACGGTCATGCGTGAGCTCGCGGCCTCGGGTATGACGATGATCGTGGTGACCCATGAGATGGGTTTCGCGCGCGAGGTGGCCGATCGGCTGGTGTTCATGGACGGGGGAGTGGTGGTCGAGGCCGGGGCGCCGGAGGATCTGCTGACGAATCCGGCGCACGACCGCACCAGATCGTTTCTCTCCCGGCTGCTGTAGCGACCGTCCGGTCGGGGTGTCAGGAGGGCTGCCAATCGGCGGTGACGGTGCCGGTACGCTGCACATACTCCAAACGGTCCAGGTCATTGTCGATAGCGCTGTCGCTGAACCGGAGGTCTTCTAGGCAGCTACCCAGCCGCTCGGGCGCGATCGCCCGGGCCGTTCGCAGCAGGTCCGGATCCAACTGCTCGCCGGCCCAACGCTCGATGAACGGGGAACTGATGGCGAAGTCCTGATCGCCGCGTCGCGGGTCGGGCGATTCGGGTCCGGAGTGACCCAGATCGAAGATGACCAGATCGTCATCGGGACGATGGCTCTCGGTGTTCCCGTCGTAAGCCGGCCGGAAGTTCGCCCAGTTCCCGTCGTGGCTACCGGCCACGAAATGACCTATCGCGGCCTGCTGCTGTTGCGGCACCGGGTAGCGGTCGACATCCTTACTGGCCTTCATCGGGACGAACAGTTGCGCCATGCCCGGCCCGCGTGGCCCGTCGACGAGTGCCGTCGGCGGCACCCGTGGCGCCTGCAGCAGTTCGAATATCCGGAACCCCGCGACCTCTCTGCGCGCCAACTGGCCGGACACGTGCGGCAGCCAGTTCAGGCCGCCGTACATCTCCAGATCGTCTGGTTTGTACACGTACAGGACGCCGTCTTGATCGCGTGTGACGTAGATACCGTTCGCGCTGCTGGGCAGTGTCTCCGAGAGTTCTTCGTCGATCACCAGACGCCGCGTCGCGACGTGGTGTTCGGCGCGGCTCGGTGTGTAAGCCGGGAAGCGGCCGCTGGGCGGTACGGCTCCGCGCGCGCCCGGCTCCGCCGCGGAACGCCATTCCATCGGCAGTTCGAAGTCGCGGTCGCTGCTGGTGAGCTCTTGGATCAGTGCGTCGAGGCGGTAACCGTAGTCGCGAACCAGTCCGGACCGGAGCTTACTCACCCGGCCGGCGAGATTGGTCAGGCGCAACAGCGTCTCGTCGGTGATGCCGCGCCACGGGGACAACGCGTTCATTGCACTACGTTCGGCTCCGGCGCGGCGGTTCCCCGGAACCGGCCGATCGTCGCCGCCGGACTTCGGCAGCGGCGGGACCGGGGCTTTCGTCCACCACCCGGCTATATCTGAGCGGTCGCGGCAGCAGCAGAGCGCGCAGGAAGGCGGGACCGTCCTCCACGGTGACGGTCTGGGAGGTGCCCGGAACGCGGAGGCCGTCGCGCAACCACCGTCGCGCCATCGGACATCCACCGGTCTCGGCGAGCGTCAGCACCACGGTGCCCGTTGCCGCGAGACAAAATTCCGCAACTCGCTTGTACCGCGTCGCTACCAACTCGTAGACGGCGACCACGGTCGGTTCGGGGTTCTGCTGCGGCATATTCGGCTTTATCCTGCTGTCGTTCTCGCGCGGCTCGTCGTCCGGTACCGGACTCTTCGAACCACAATGACACTCTCGGAGCGGAATTTCACCAATTGCGGGCGGGCCGGTGGGGTGCTTCGGCCGCTCTGCGCCTCCCGGCACGGCGCAAGTAGCGGAGCTTTCAGGACGGGCGGTGGTACGCCCATCTCTTCGCTGCGGCTCGCGGTGGACGGTGTGGCGGTCGCTATCGGAAGTGGACCCGGGCGGTGACCTGTTCGGTGAACTCGCTGGTCGACGCCAGACCACCCAGATCGGCTGTCGCGATACCGGCGGCGAAGGTCGCCGCCACCGCGTGTTCGATCCGCTCCGCTGCCCGGGCGAGCACCGGCTGGTCGCGCCGGTCGGCGAGCCAGCGCAGCAACATGGCGGCGGACAGTTGCACAGCCACCGGGTCGGCGCGGTTGTGACCGGCCAGATCGGGGGCCGCGCCGTGGACGGCCTGCGCCATCGCCCGGTCGGCCGAGCAGTTGAGAGAGGCGGCCGTACCCAGCGAGCCACCGAGTTGTGCGGCCAGGTCGGACAGGATATCGCCGAACAGATTCTCGGTGACCAGCACATCGAAATCGCCGGGGGCGCGAACCAGATGCGCGGCGGCCGCGTCGACGTGCTCGTCCATGACCGTCACCCCGGGGTACTCGCGCGCCACGGCATAGCAGGTATCGCGGAACAATCCCATGCTCAGCGGCAGCACATTCGCTTTGTGCACGATGGTCACCCGGCCGCGCCGGGCGGCGGCCAGCCGGAAGGCCTCATGCGCGATCCGTTCGGAGGCCGCGCGGGTCACCAGGCCGACCGACAGGGCGATATCCGGGGTGGGACAGAACTCCCCGGAGCCGACCGCCATGTTCCGGTCGGCGTAGAAACCCTCGCTGTTCTCGCGGACGACCACCAGATCGATATCCGGTGTGAGCGCGGCGACGCCGGGAAATGCTTTCACGGGCCGGATATTGGCGTACAGGCCGAAATGGCGCCGGATCGCACCCCCGGGGGCGATGCGGTGCTCCGGGGGATAGGAGGCATTGTCGTGCGGGCCGAGGATCCAGCCGTCGGTGTCGAGCAGACCGGTCAGGGTGGATTCCGGTAGGGCGGTGCCGAATTCGTCGATGGCCCGGCGGCCCATCGGCAACGGGATCCAGTCGACCTCGGCCGCGCCGGCGGCGGACAGTGCCTCGTCGACCACCCGTCGCGCCGAACCCACCACCTCGGGCCCGATCCCGTCGCCCTCGATCACGCCGAGGCGGAGCCGCTCACCCAGTGCTGTCCGTTCCATCCGCACATGGTCGCAGGCAATCGGCGGTGTCCGGCCGCGGGGCCGGCGGTTCGCGCTTTGTCTTGCGCGCACCCGGTCCGGCGAGTGCCATGCTATCTTGGTGATATCACTTTGATAGAGGGAGGATGTCATGACATTCCGGAACGCCGCGCGGGTCAACGGGTTCGTCGTGCTATTGATCTGGCTGGTGCTCACCATCGCGCTGGCGGCGGCGGCGATCGCGGGATTCGCGGCATTCGCACAGCACCGGAACGCCGCGGGATTGGCGGGGGCGATCGTCGCGTGCGTGCTGGGGGTGATCCTGCTGCTCGGCATCACCGGCCTGACGGTGGTGAATCCCAACGAGGCCAAGGTCGTCCAGTTCTTCGGCCGCTATATCGGCTCGGTGAGCGAACCCGGATTCTTCTCGGTCCTGCCGCTGACCGATCGCCGCAGTATCTCGCTGCGGGTCCGGAACTTCGAGACCCAGAAACTGAAGGTCAACGACGCCGACGGTAACCCGGTGGAAATCGCGGCGGTGGTCGTCTACAAGGTGGTCGACAGTTTCAAGGCCGCCTTCGCCGTGGACGACTACGAGGAATACGTGGAAACCCAGTCCGAGGCCGCGGTCCGGCACCTGGCCACCACCCACCCCTACGACGCCCACGACGCCGACCGCACCAGCCTGCGCGACGGCGCCGAGGTCGCCGAGGAACTCACGGTGGAACTGCGCGACCGCACCGAGACCGCCGGGATCGAGGTCATCGAGGCGCGGATCACCCACCTCGCGTACGCGCCGGAGATCGCGCAGGCGATGCTGGTCCGTCAGCAGGCGGCGCAGGTGGTGGCCGCCCGGACGCAGATCGTCGAGGGCGCGGTGGGCATGGTCGGACTGGCGCTGAACCGGCTCACCGCCGAGGGCATGGTCGAACTGGACGAGGAACGTAAGGCCGCCATGGTCTCGAACCTTCTGGTGGTGCTGTGCGGTGACCGGCCGGCACAGCCGGTGGTCAATGCGGGATCGCTGTACAACTGATGGCCGAACGCAAGAAGGTCCTGCTCCGGCTCGACCCCGCGATCCACGACGCGATCGCCACCTGGGCGGCCGACGATCTGCGCAGCGTCAACGCGCAGATCGAATTCGCCCTCCGGCGCGCGCTGGAGCAGGCCGGGCGTTCTCCGCGTCCGACCCGCGGCGACGAATCCTGATCGGACCGGACTCCCGGCTCGCCCGTCTCCGGGCGAGCCGGGAGATTCTTGTGTCCGGCAGCGCCGACGTGTCCCGCGACCGGGCCGCACCCTCGGCGCACTCCACTCTTCGACGCCGAGGAGCGCTCGCCGCCGAGCCTTAAGGTCGGTCGGGTTTATGGCTCACGAAGATGGCTGTCCCCGGGAACAGTTGCCCGCGTAGCGGGCTCCACTGGCCCCATTCCCGGTCCAGCCATTCCGGCCACTCCGGTTCGACGATATCGTCGAGCGCCAATCCGGCCCCGACTATTTCCCTCACCCGGTCACCGATGGTGCGATGGTGTTCGGCGTAGGTGCACCGGCCCTCGCTGTCGATCTCGGTGTACGGGGTGCGGTCGAAATAGGGGATCACCGCTTCGAGACCGTCCGGGCCGGGATCGTCGCGGAAGATCCACCGCATCGGATGGTTCACCGCGAACACCCAGCGCCCGCCCGGCCGCAGCACCCGGGCGACCTCACGCATCACCAGGGCGGAATCGGCGACGAAGGGGACCGCGCCGAAGGCCGAACAGGCCAGATCGAAGGATTCGTCCGCGAACGGCAGGGCTTCGGCGCCCGCCTGCACCAGCGGCACCCGCGGTCCGCCCCGCGCCATGGCGGCCAGCCCCCGTGACAGCATTCCCCGCGAGATATCGAGTCCGACCGGGTGGGCTCCCCGGCCGGCCAGCCAGCGGGCGCAGGGCGCCGACCCGCAGCCGACCTCGAGAATCCGTTTGCCGGTGACCTCGCCGAGGAACCCCATATCGCCTTCGTGCAGGCCCTCCGGGCACCAGACGAATTCGCCGCCGACACTGTCGGCGCCGAGGAAATCCCCGTGCGTATCGTGGTACTGGTCGGCGTCGGCGTCCCACCAGCGCCGGTTCGCGCGTTCGCTCTCGGCCGAGCCGATCCGCAGGCGTGCCGCACCCGCGGTGCCCAGTAGTTCGGTGGCCTGAGCGTGGCGATCTTGAACGAGGTCGTCGGACACGATTCGAAGCCTATAGATCCGCTGCGGGGGGTCGTTTGCCCGCCCGGTTCCGGGTCGCGTACGCTGAACGCGCAAGTGATCACACCTGGAGCCGCTGGGTGTATCGCAGCGTACCGAAAGTCTCAATGTCCGCAACCGATCACAATCCGTCCGGAGCAAACCGCCACATGCCCACCACCGTCACCTCGCCGCAGGTAGCCGTTAACGACATCGGCTCCGCCGAGGATTTCCTCGCCGCCATCGACGCCACGATCAAGTACTTCAACGACGGCGATATCGTCGAAGGAACCATCGTCAAAGTCGACCGCGACGAGGTCCTGCTCGACATCGGTTACAAGACCGAAGGCGTCATTCCGTCTCGCGAGCTCTCCATCAAACACGATGTCGACCCGAACGAGGTCGTTTCCGTGGGCGATGAGGTGGAGGCTCTTGTCCTCACCAAGGAGGACAAAGAGGGTCGCCTGATCCTGTCCAAGAAGCGGGCTCAGTACGAGCGCGCCTGGGGCACGATCGAGGAGCTCAAGGAGAAGGACGAGGCCGTCCGCGGCACCGTGATCGAGGTCGTCAAGGGCGGTCTGATCCTCGATATCGGTCTGCGCGGCTTCCTGCCCGCCTCACTGGTCGAGATGCGCCGTGTCCGCGATCTGCAGCCGTATGTCGGCAAGGAGATCGAGGCCAAGATCATCGAGCTCGACAAGAACCGCAACAACGTGGTTCTGTCGCGCCGGGCCTGGCTGGAGCAGACCCAGTCCGAGGTGCGCAGCGAATTCCTGCACCAGCTGCAGAAGGGCCAGGTCCGCAAGGGTGTGGTCTCCTCCATCGTCAACTTCGGCGCATTCGTCGATCTCGGCGGTGTCGACGGTCTGGTGCACGTCTCCGAGCTGTCCTGGAAGCACATCGATCACCCGTCCGAGGTGGTCGAGGTGGGCAACGAGGTCACCGTCGAGGTTCTCGACGTCGACCTGGACCGCGAGCGCGTCTCGCTGTCGCTGAAGGCCACCCAGGAAGATCCGTGGCGGCAGTTCGCCCGCACCCACGCCATCGGCCAGATCGTGCCCGGCAAGGTCACCAAGCTGGTGCCGTTCGGCGCGTTCGTGCGCGTCGAAGAGGGCATCGAGGGCCTGGTGCACATCTCCGAGCTGGCCGAGCGCCACGTCGAGGTCCCGGACCAGGTCGTGGTCGTGGGCGACGACGCCATGGTCAAGGTCATCGACATCGACCTGGAGCGTCGCCGGATCTCGCTGAGCCTCAAGCAGGCCAACGAGGACTACAGCGCCGAGTTCGATCCGTCGAAGTACGGCATGGCCGACAGCTACGACGAGCAGGGCAACTACATCTTCCCCGAGGGCTTCGATCCCGAGACCAACGAATGGCTCGAGGGCTTCGACAAGCAGCGCGAAGAGTGGGAAGGCCGCTACGCCGAGGCGGAGCGCCGGCACAAGATGCACACCGCGCAGATGGAGAAGATGGCGGCCGACGCCGCGGCCGAGGCCGCGGGTGGCGCCGGTTCGTCGAACTACTCCTCCGAGAGCGGCGCGCAGTCCAGCACCAGCCAGCCGGAGTCGGGCGGCGGTTCGCTGGCCAGCGACGCCCAGCTCGCGGCCCTGCGGGAGAAGCTGTCCGGTAACGCCTGAGGCGACTATCGGTAGCCGATAATCGAACAGAAAACCCCGGTCCCTGGTGGACCGGGGTTTTCTGCGTCAGTACCCGACGGTGAACCTGCGCTGGATGTGTCGCGGAAGTTGCGCTTCGTCCAGTAGCGCCACCGCGACATCCTCGGCGGAGATATCGCGGCCGCCGGTATCGAGCAGCTGGTCGCCGCCGAGCCGGAATCGGCCGGTGCGTTCGCCGGGATCGATACTGGTCGACCGCCTCGAGGCGGCACGGGACGCGATCCCCGTGGCGGATC
>NZ_JBKOOL010000170.1:0-11914 GCF_046764065.1 Nocardia sp. NPDC002869 | reverse complement strand
AGCCGTACTACTACGCCTGCCGGTGATCCCGGCGCCGCGCGATCACCACCGGCCGGGCAGGCGCGGCGTACGCCGCCGGCTCCGGGAACGACCGGGGCGGTCACCCGTTCGGCATCCACCGCACCGGCGCGGTAGTGAGGCGCAGACGGATATGAGCGGTCGACGCGCCGAGGTCGACTCGACGCGGAAACGGCCACCAGCGCATCCCTCACGAACACCGGCCATGGCATGTGCGAACGTCCCGGCCGAATCGGGCCGCAGCACCGGACCACGGTCGTGGCCGGAGCGATGACCCCGGTCAGCGCGAACGAAGTCGCCGTAGCAACCGGGAGACCGGAGCCGGTATCCCTGGACGCGACGGGGGCCACGGGATACCGCACTCGCGGGCGAACCGCAGGGCGTCGGCCGCGGATCCATCCTTCGGGCGGTTCCGCGCCCATTCGACGAATCGCTCGGTGAAATCCGGACCGGTGGCGTACACCAGGTCGGGATAGCGGGCCGCGACCTCCCGAGCGCGCTTGTGCCGCAATACGTGTGCCGCCGCGCCCACGGCGGCCGGATCGAAACCCGCCGGGATCGCTTCCTCCGCCACCAGGGCACGCACCAGCGCCGCCTGCCGATCGGCCGATCCGGGCGCCTGCGCGTCCGTCACCGCAATCCCGCCCGGGCGGTCGCGGTGACCGGTGCGCGGGCCGCGGCGTCGGCTATCGCGTCCAGCTCGTCGAGCAGCTCGTGGGCAGGCGGATAGTTACCGTCCCGTTCGAGCATGGGTGGAACCGGGCGACCGTGTACGAACTCGGTGACCAGCGCGAGCACCTTCGCCCATTCCGCCGCCGGCCATCCGACAGTGCGCATAACCCACCTCCGGTTCCGCACAATATTGAAACCAGTATCCGGACCGGATCCCGGCCACGCCACGACGATTCGGCACTTGTTCGTCCCGACTACGGCACGCGGACTCGGGGCCCCGGGTGACCCCGGGCCTTCTTTCCGCCGGTCGGCCGGACACGGGGCGGGCTCCGACCATCAATGCCACTCGGAGTAGCCGAAAGGTGTACACGGACGTACACCTCGACCAACCTACGAAGCGCCTCGCCACTCCATGGACAACCGGTCGCATGTCGTAATCGCTCCGTCACTGTGTCACCGGGACGGGCCACGAATGCCGGCAATCCGAAATCGGACCACCGCGGGACCTCCGGACACGGTGGTGCACAATACCGGGGAGTCCCGGTCCGCGTGCCTAGGGTCGGGACCATGAAAACTGCCCGATTGAGATCGACCGTGCGAAAGTCCGGCTCGCGCTTGGGGCCGGGCAGCTTCGTTCGAGTCCGCCGCCGGCCCACCGGCCTCGGCATGCTGACATTCGCGCTGGTGGCGGGTCTCGCGCTCGTTTCCGCACCCGTGCACGCCGAACCCACCGGCCCGGATGTCTCGTCCTGGCAACACGGCGGTGGACGGCTCATCGACTGGTTCGCCGTCCGCGCGGCGGGTCACCGTTTCGCCATGGTCAAGGCCACCGAGGGCCTGGACTACGTCAACCCGTTCTTCGTTCCGGACAGTCTGCAGATGCGGTTGGCCGGGATGGCGCGCGGCACCTACCACTACGCCCGCCCGGAACTCCCGCCGGAACCGCAGGCGGCCCTCTACGCGACGATCGTCCTCGGCCAGAACGGGCCGCTGGACCTGCCGCCGGTACTGGATATCGAGCATTCCGGTGGTCTGGCGCCGGGCGCGCTGATCGACTGGACCCACCGCTACCTCGACACCGTGCAGACCCTGACCGGACGCGTACCGATCGTCTACACCTACCCGCGGTTCTGGCAGACCGCGATGGCCGACAGCGACCAGTTCCACCGCTACCCGCTGTGGATCGCCGACTATCGTGACCGCGCCGAACCGGAGGTACCCGGGCGCTGGCCCGCATGGACCTTCTGGCAGCAGACCGACTCCGGCTCGATCCCGGGTATCCACGGCAACACCGATATCAACGTGTACAGCGGCGCACAGGGCGATTTCGCCGGCTTCGCCCGGATGGGCGGGCTCACCGGCAGCGGCTAGCCCCGTACGCCGCGTACCTTCTACGCGCCGATCCGGCCGCCCCCGGACTTCCAGACCGCCACCACGGCCGGGCGCGGCTGGGTCGTTCCGCCGTCCGGCCAGTGCGAGGCCGGGTTCTCCACCGAGGCATCGTCGGTTTCGCCCGGATGCTGGACGCACACCATGACCCGCTCCTCGGTGATCACCGGACCGCAGGTCTCGGCGCCGATCGGTACCGACAGGAACTGTTTGGTCTCGCCACGCCGGTCACCGTCCAGCACCACTGCGAACAGTCCGTCGTTGGCGTCGAGCGCATTGCCGTCGGTGCTGATCCACAGGTTGCCGTAGGGGTCGAAGGCGAGATTGTCGGGGCAGGAGATGGGGCTGACCTTCGTTTTGTCGTAGCCCGCGAAGTAGGTGTCGGCGGCGGCCGGGTCACCGCAGACCAGCAGCAGGGTCCAGGTGAACGAGGTGCCCGCGTGATCGTCGGTGAGCTCGAGTACCTGGCCGTTCTTGTTCTTGTTACGCGGGTTGGCCTCGTCGACTCCGGGTTTGCCGTCGGTACCGCGCTTGTCGTTGTTGGTCAGCGCGACGTAGACCTTGCCGGTCTTCGGGTTGGCCTCGAAGTCCTCGGGACGGTCCATCTTGGTGGCGCCCACCTTGTCGCCGGCGAGGCGGGTGAATACCGCGACCTCTTCGGCGGTCATCCCGTCCACCAGCGATTCGCCGCGGCCGTCCTCGGCCGTGCGCAGGATCGGGACCCACTGCCCGGTGCCGGTGAAACCCTGATCGGAGGGAACCGTGCCCGAGCCGTCGATCCGGTCCGGATGGTCGCCGGTGAGTTTCGCGACGTAGAGAGTGCCGGCGTCCAGGATGGTCATATTGTGGCGGCGGCTCGCGGCCCCGGTGCCGGGTTCGACCTTGCGCGAGGAGACGAACTTGTACATGTAGTCGAAGCGCTCGTCGTCACCGGTGTAGGCGACGACGGTGCCGTCGGCGGCGACGTGGATATTCGCCGCCTCGTGCTTGAACCGGCCCAGCGCGGTGTGCTTGACCGGGGTGGAGGCGGGATCCCACGGATCCACCTCGACCACCCAGCCGAAGCGGTGCGATTCGTTGGGTTCGGCGGCGATATCGAAACGCTTGTCGAACTTCTCCCAGTAGTGCGGGGCGTCGGATTCGCCGATGCCGTAACGCTTCAGGCGCGCCGCCGCCACCGGATCGGCGGATTTGCCCACGAAGTAGGCGTTGAAGTTCTCCTCGCCGGACAGCACCGTGCCCCACGGGGTCACTCCGCCGGAGCAGTTGTTGACCGTACCGAGGACCTTCGTGCCGGTGGGATCGGCGGAGGTCTTCAGCAGCGGACTGCCGGCCGCGGGTCCGGTGAGCCGGAACTCGGTGGTCGCGGTGATGCGCCGGTTGTACTTCCCGAAAGCAGGTTTCAGCCGGCCGCTCCCGGGGTCACCGTGCACCTCGACCACGGACAGACCGTGCGCGGCCATCGCGATCTCGACCTGTTCCCGGGTGATCGCCTCGGGCTTGTATCCGGGGAACATGAACTGTTCGGTCGTGTACTCGTGGTTCACCACGAGCAGGTACTTGCCCGGCTGCCCCTCGATCGGCAACAGGCCGGCGAAATCGTTGTTGTAGCCGAACTGTCTCAGCTGCGCGGCCGGGGTCTGGCCGAAGAAATCGAATTCGGGCGCGTCCTCGAACAGCGGATCACCCCACCGGATGACGACGCCCTGTTCGTAACCCTCCGGAACGACGAGCGCGTCCTCGGTGTTCGGCGCGACCGGCGCGAACCCGGTCCCCGTGCCCTCGGAATTCGCGGCCGGACCGACCTCGGTCCCGTCGCCGCAGGCGGCGAGCGCGCTCGCCGCGCCGATCGCGACCACCGCGGCCGCACTGCCCTGCAGCAGGCGCCGCCGGGAGATCCCCGCGACGATATCCCCGAAGTAGGTGTTCGACGAGGTGTTGGGCACCTCGTGGAAGCAGGCGTTTCCGCATTTGTACTGACAGGTGACACGAGACCGCGATCCCGCGGGTTCGCGGGCGACAAAGAGCGCTAGAGGTTTCACAATGGACTCCTGTTCCGGGCTGAACGCACGCACGCTAGCCCACCCAGGCGAGTCTCAGGAGACCGACGGATTAACGACCGGCCAACACGGAGACCCGGAAAGCCCAGGCCACCGTGTCGACCGTCACCGTTACGCGACTATGTTGATCAACCGGCCGGGGACCACGATCAATTTGCGCGGGGCCTTGCCGTCGAGCAGGGCGGCGATCTTCTCGTCCGCCAGCGCGGCCGCTTCGATCGCGGACCGGTCGGCCTCCGGATCGACCTGGATCCGGCTGCGGACCTTGCCGTTGACCTGGATCGGATATTCCACCGTCTCCGCGGTGAGCAACGCCGGGTCGGCCACCGGGAACGGTCCGTGGGCCAGTGAGTGGGTGTGCCCCAGCCGCTCCCAGAGTTCCTCGGTCATATGCGGGGCCAGCGGCGCCAGCATGAGCACCACCGGTTCCACCGCCGAACGCGGTGCGCCGCCGGGGTAGGCCTTGGTCAGGTGGTTGGTCAGTTCGATCAGTTTGGCGCCCGCGGTGTTGTCGCGCATGGCCGCCAGATCCTCGTCGACACCGGCGATGGTCCGATGCAGCAGCCGCAATGTCTCGTCGGCGGGGTTGCCCTCGGTGACCCGGGTCGCGCCGGTCTCCTCGTCCACCACCAGCCGCCACACCCGCTGCAGGAACCGGTGCGCGCCGATGACGTCCTTGGTCGCCCACGGCCGGGAGGTGTCCAGCGGGCCCATCGACATCTCGTAGAAGCGGAAGGTGTCGGCCCCGTACAGATCGCAGATCTCGTCGGGGGCGATCGCGTTCTTCAGCGATTTGCCGATCTTGCCGTACTCCTGCTGCACCTCGACCTCGGTGCCCGTGGCGTCGGTCCAGTAGAACCGGCCGTCGCGTTCGGTCACCTCGGCGGCGGGCACGTAGGCGCCGCGCGCGTCGGTATAGGCGAAGGCCTGGATGTAGCCCTGGTTGAACAGCCGGCGATACGGTTCGCTGCCGCTCACCTCACCCAGATCGAACAGGACCTTCTGCCAGAATCGCGCGTACAGCAGATGCAGTACCGCGTGCTCCACCCCGCCGACATACAGGTCGACCCCGCCCGGATCGTCTGCGCCGTGCTCGGCCGGCCGCGGGCCCAGCCAGTAGGTCTCGTTCTCCTTCGCGCAGAACTCCGCGGAGTTGGTCGGGTCGGCGTAGCGCAGCTGATACCAGGAGCTACCCGCCCAGTTGGGCATCACATTGGTGTCCCGGCGATACCGGCGCGGGCCGTCGCCCAGATCCAGCTCGACCTCCACCCAGTCGGTGGCCTTGGCCAGCGGCGGGGACGGTTCGGAGTCCGCGTCGTCGGGGTCGAAGGTGACGGGCGCGAAATCGTCGAGTTCGGGCAGCCGCACCGGCAGCATCGATTCCGGCAGCGCGTGCGGCGCCCCGGCCTCGTCGTAGACGATCGGGAACGGTTCACCCCAGTATCGCTGCCGTGCGAACAGCCAGTCCCGCAGCTTGTACTGGACGGTGCCCGCGCCGTGGCCGTCGGCTTCCAGCCGGGCGATCACGGTGGCCTTGGCGTCGGCGATGTTCAGGCCGTCCAGGTAATCGGAGTTGATCGCCGGCCCGTCACCCGAGTAGGCCTCGCCGTCGAAATCCGCGGGCGGTTGCACGGTCCGGATGATCGGCAGGCCGAAGGCCGTCGCGAAATCCCAGTCGCGCTGATCCTGGCCGGGCACCGCCATGATCGCGCCGGTGCCGTAGCCGCTCAGCACGTAGTCGGCGATGAATATCGGGATCTGCGCGCCGTTGACCGGGTTGGTGGCGTAGGCGCCCAGGAAGACGCCGGTCTTGTCCTTGTTCTCCTGGCGCTCCAGATCCGATTTCGCGGCAATGGATTTGCGGTAGACCGCCACGGCTTCGGCCGGTGTGGCACTATCGGCCGTCCAGCGCGGATCGGTGCCGTCGGGCCAGGCGGCGGCGACCAACCGGTCCACCGTCTCGTGCTCGGGGGCCAGGACCATATAGGTCGCGCCGAACAGGGTGTCGGGGCGCGTAGTGAAGACCTCCACATCGCCGGCCGCGGTCGCGAACTCGACCCGCGCGCCGCGCGAGCGCCCGATCCAGTTGCGCTGCATGGCCTTGACGTTCTCCGGCCAGTCCACCCGGTCCAGATCGTCGATCAATCGATCGGAGTAGGCGGTGATCCGCATCATCCACTGCCACAGGCGTTTACGGAACACCGGGAAGTTGCCGCGTTCGCTGCGGCCGTCTGCGGTGACCTCCTCGTTGGACAGCACCGTGCCCAGCCCCGGACACCAGTTCACCACCGAATCGGTCTGGTAGACCAGCCGGTACGAGTCGAGCACCGCATTGCGTTCGGCGGCGGGCATACTCGCCCAGTCCTTACCGTCCGGCGCCGGCCTGGCCCCCGTCGCGAACTGCTGTTCCAGCTCCGCGATCGGCCGGGCGCGGCCGATCTCCTGGTCGTACCAGGCGTTGTAGATGCGCAGGAAGATCCACTGCGTCCACCTGTAGTACTCGGGGTCGGTGGTCGCGAACGAGCGACGCCGGTCGTGCCCCAGGCCCAGCCGGTCCAGCTGCCGCTGCATGGTGGCGATATTGGATTCGGTGGTGTCGCGCGGATGCGCACCCGTCTGCACGGCGTACTGCTCGGCGGGCAGGCCGAACGCGTCGTACCCCAGCGCGTGCAGCACATTGCGGCCGCGCATCCGGTGGTAGCGGGCGAAGACATCGGTGGCGATATAGCCCAGCGGATGGCCCACGTGCAGCCCCGCTCCCGACGGGTACGGGAACATGTCCTGGACGAACAGCTTGTCGGCCGGGACCTCGCCGGCCAGCGGACCGACCGGGTTCGGTGCGAAGAAGGTGCCGCGCTCGTTCCACCGCTGCTGCCACCGGCGCTCGATCTCCCCGGCGAGCTCGGCGGTGTACCGATGGGCGGGCGTATCACCGGCCCGGCCCTGGGGTGCGCCGTGGTCTACCGAGCTCTGCCCGGCCGTCTCGGTTGCGCGGGAGTCCTGCACGGTCCTGCCTTCTCTAGCTGCTGGTGGAAAAAATCCGTCTCGACAGCCTAAGACTTACGCCCTGACAAGCCCAAAAGGGTAGGGAGGTGAGCCCGCCTCCGGAATGAGATCATCATTTGCTGCCTGTCCCGGATGGTCGACATCCGCGGTCGGGCGCGCGCCCCGGTTCTGGAGCGACAGAGCGAAAAAGCGCAGCGACCGAGCACGTGCCGCCGACCGTCCATGGACGGGCGACCATTGAGCATCGACAGTGACGTGAGCCTCCCCAGGCCGGACCAAGCGCACGACAGCCTGCACCTTCCGTCTATTCCGGACGGTCTACCTCAGTGGTCGGGACCCGCCCCCGATTCTGGACCGACGCAGCGACTGAGCGGCGGAGGGAAGAATCGGGGTTACAGGGCCCCGACCCGCCCCGCCGCAGGCGGGGCGAATCAACACAGCTAGGCTCGCCTGGTGTTCGTTGTCGCAATTCTCCTGTTCGTCCTGGCCGTGGTGGCCCTGACGACGGGTGTGCTCGGCCTCATCGGCCGTCTGCCCGGCAACCGCTATATCGGTGTCCACACCGAGGCCGCGCTGCGGGACGAGACCGCGTTCCGGACCGCCAACCGGGTGGCCGCGCCCACCCTGATCATCTCTGCCGCCTTGCTGTCCGCGGGCGGGCTGGTGGTCATGGCCGCCGGCGGCTTCACCGGAGTACTGGTGGCAGTGGGTGTGCTGGTCATCGCGCTGTTCACCCTGGGCGCGGGGGCGAACGCCGGCGCCCGGGCGGCCGAGGCCATCGCGCCGGCGCCGGAACCCGCCGGGGGTTGCGGCGGGTCCTGTGGCGGCTGCTCGCTCAAGGAGATGTGCGAACCGGCGGCCGGCTCCCAGCCGGTCTGAACCGGTCAACCCAGCCAGTCCAGTACCGACGCGGCCGTCCAGGACTGCTGCATACTGCCCAGCGGTTCCCCGGTGAAGGGTTCGTAGTACTCGGCGAAACTGCCGTCGCTGGCCTGACGTAGAGCTTCGGCCCGCAGCATGAACGAGCGTTCCGCCCAGCCGCGGTGGGCGAACACCCAGGAGAACAGCCAGCTCATCACCGGCCACACCGGGCCGCGCCAGTATTCGCGCGGCCGGAAGTCCTTCGACACCGGCGAGGTGGACGGCGGAAGCGCGTAGCGCAGATCCGGGTGACCGCAGAAGCGCGGCCCCTCGAACAGGCGCAGCAGGTTGCGTTCGGTGGCCCGCGGCAGGCCGCCGCTGATCAGCGGTGCGAACATGGCCAGTGTCTCGGTGGTGATCCAGCGCTGCAGGCGGGTGTCGTAGTCGCGCGCCGCGCCGGTGCGGGCATCGGTGGTCGCGACCACCCCGGCCCGGAACCGGTCGGCCCAGCCGAACAGTTCGCGGATATCCGATTTCGCCTGGTGGTATTCCTCACCGATCTGTCCGAGGACCTCGCAGGCCAGGGCGAAGATCGCGGTCACGAACACATCCTCGACCGCGAAGTCCATCGCCGAACTGAGGGCGTCGTCGTCGTAGCGGGCGCGGCGCATCTGCTCCACCAGCCACAGATACCGGTCGTATTCGCGATCGGTGGGCCGCTGAGTGGGGTCGGCGACGACGAGAACGTCCTCGCGCCGGTAGGGCGGCAGATCACCGGGCACCACATGCTCGTAGGCCCGGTCCCAGCGCGGGGAGTTGTCCATCCCCGACTCCCAGCCGTGGTAGAGCGTGATGCGCCCGCTGCCCAGGGGGTCACGGGCATGCGCCAGCCAGCGATGCCAGCGCACCAGATCGGCCCAGCGCCGGTTGAGGAATTCTTCGGCGACCGCGCGCGTGCTGCGGCCGTGCCGGCGCGAATGGTCCAGGATTCGCTGGACGGCGATGGCATGGACCGGCGGCTGGGTGATCCCGGAGGTGTCCGGGCCGTCGGGCGCGTTGGCGGCCAGCAACCGGCATTCCCAGCGGGCCGGGCCGGGGAAATAGCCGTCCACCCCGTTGGCGAAGACGATATGGGGAATCATGCCGTTCTTCCACTGCGCCGAGAGCAGGGTGTCGAGCTCGATCACCGCGCGTTCCACGCTCAACGGCGCCAGCCCCACCGCCACGAATGCCGCGTCCCAGCTCCACATATGCGGATACAGGCGGGGCGCGGCGCTGGTCATGGTTCCCAAATCGTTGCCGCGCAGCAGATAGGCCGCGCGGGCGGCGAGCTGCGTGGGAGTGAAACCTGGGTGTGCCATCTCTACATCTTGCTGGTTCGGACCGGGCGCACGCTTCATCGGTGCGTGTGAACGCAATATCTACCGAGCCCCGGTTTCGCTCCGGTGTGCGGCATATTTCGGATGCGCTACACGGACTTGCCGAACCCTCGCGCCGCGCCCCCGGCGGCGGTGCGGTGTGTGGCACGCTGTCCGGCGGACCGCCCGGCACGCAGCGGACCGGTGGCGCGGCGGGCGACGATACCGAGGAGTGGCGATATGCAGCAGGAAGCCGACCGCGCACCGGACGGGCAGCGGGTAGCGCTGATCACCGGCGCCGGACGTGGACTGGGCGCGGCGGTCGCCCGGGAGCTGGCGCCGGACCACCGGCTGCTGCTGGGGGCGCGAACCCCGGCCGGTCTGGAATCGATCCTGGCCGAACTGCCCGGAGCCACCGGGTGGCCGGTGGAACTCACCGACTACCCGGCGGTGGCGGCCGCGACGGCGCCGATCGACCGGCTGGACGTCCTGGTCCACAACGCGGGTATCGCCGATCTGGGCACCATCGCGGAATCCTCGGTACGGCAGTGGCGCGAAACGCTCGAGGCCAACCTGATCGCCGTCGCGGAACTGACCCGGCTGCTGCTGCCGGCCCTGCGGACGGCGGGCGGCCATGTGGTGCTCGTCAATTCGGGGGCGGGTCTGCGTGCCAACGCCGGCTGGGCCTCGTATGCGGCCAGTAAGTTCGGTCTGCGGGCGTTCGGCGACGCACTGCGGCTGGAGGAGCCGTCGCTGCGGGTGACCTCGATTCATCCGGGTCGTATCGATACAGATATGCAGCGCGCGATCGTGGCCGGAGAGGGGCGGGCCTACGAACCCGAGCAGTTCCTGCGCCCGGAGACGGTCGCGCGCGCCATCCGGACCGCGATCGACACCCCGCGCGACGCCCATCCCACCGAGATCGTGCTGCGCCCCTGGTGACCGTCCCTGTGCGCTGGCCGGACCGCCTCGTCGTACGCCCCTGGACCCCGGGCGACGCGCGGCGTGTCGCCGCGTGGCGTTACGGCGGGCGGTGGCGGGTCTACGACCTCCCCGGCACCGAACTCCCCGGCTCTACCGGCGATTATCTGGCCGTGACCGGTGCCGCGGACGGTCGGCTGGTGGGCTTCTACTGCACCGGCGCCGAGGCGCGAGTGCCCGGTCTGGCCGCGGCGTCCGGTGTGGTCGACCTCGGGGTGGGAATGGATCCCACCTGGGTCGGACGAGGCCACGGGGCCGGTTTCGGACGGGCGGTGCTCGCCGACCTCCGCCGGGACCACCCCACTGCCGTGGTCCGCGCGGTGGTCCAGTCGTGGAACATCCGCAGCCTGCGACTGCTCCGGACCCTGGGGTTCCTGGCAGTGGGGCGTCATATCTGCGTGCAGGACAACCGATCGGTCGAATACGTGGTGGCGCTGCTGTCGCCCTCGTGACGGGCGACGCGGAACGGTCTATGCGGCGGGCAGACCACTCTTCGCAGCTCTGAGCCCCGATATCGGCGGGCGCGCAGTCACTCCCGCCGATACCGGACGGCGAACGCCGTGCTCAGTGCTCGTCGTAATGTCCGTCGTGGGCGGCGTGCCGATGCCCGTCGTGGATGTAGTCGACATGATCGCCGTGCGGCACCGCGACATGACCGCAGCCCTCACCGTGGACGTGGTCGTGCGAGGTGGCCTCGGCGTGCCCGTGGATTTCACACTCGTCGAAGTGCCCCTCGTGCGCCCGGTGCAGATGTCCGTCGTGGACATAGTCGACATGATCACCATGCGGGACCGCGACATGACCGCAGTCCGGCCCGTGTACATGCGTGTGGTCGGTATGCTGATCGTGTGCCGTTGTCATCGGTGTTCCCTCTTTTCTCGAAGCGGTTGCTCTGCTCGAAACGGTCACCTGTAACTACGCACTGAAATACATTACCAAGTGCGCATCAATGCAGGTAGCTACCTATGCGCCGAGTCCCGATGAGACGGCGGGTGGCGGGAGCACCCCTCCACCTTCCCCGCTATAGCAAACCTTTATATCTACCCGAATCATCGGACCTTCAAACCGATTTCGGGAATTTTTCGTACGGTTTTTATGTCTTCCGGGTACCAACCGCGTAACGTCGATGGAGTTCGAAACCGCCGGGCGGCAGCGTTTATGCCCGGCGGCGATAGCTGCGCGAAGTTCTGGCTGGTTAATCCACTGGCAACACCGTGATGAAGATCGGACCCGAGATTTCATGATGATCCGCAAGATCGTTGCGGCGGTAGTGCCGCTGCTCGCCACCACCACTGTGGGGGCGGCAGTCGTGCACGCGGAACCCGCGACTCCCGAGATCGGTTACCGCGCCGAGCTCATCGATAACAGAGTGGTCACCACTCTCACCAATGGAACCTTCGAGATCGCCGGCGAAACCGTCGCGATCCTGGACAACTCCGGCGCCACCGTGATGTCGTTGCCCCTCGCGGTACGCGAGGGCGCCACCGAGTACCCGCTCCCGCACACGGTGCGTGACGAGGGCCGGGTGCTCGAGCTGACGGCGGTCAAGGACGTCGCGGCGGCCCGGCC
>NZ_JBKOOL010000169.1:0-11951 GCF_046764065.1 Nocardia sp. NPDC002869 | reverse complement strand
GTCCGGGGCGCCTTCGTTTCTACCCGGTCTCAGTACGGGTGCCTTGCCTAGATAGCCGAGATTCAGCCCTTCCGGTTGGTCGTGGCCGGGCCTGTTCGGGGCAGGCGTTCCTCTTGTTGGTGACTACGGTCGATCGAACTCGCCTGCTTTGGTTACGGCCAAGAACACGTCCCATTCGCCGGGTGCGAAGACCAGCGCCGGCCCTTCCGGGTTCTTGGAGTCCCGTACGCCGACCAATCCTCCGTCCAGATGTGCGGCTTCCACGCAGTCCTTGCCACCATGACTGCGGCTGCTTTTGAACCACTTCGCGGCCGTCTGATCGATCACGCTTGCCACTCCTTCATTGCCTTCAGCATCAGGTCCTTGGATGCTGACCTCGGCAACGCTACATGTCGAATCTTCCCTGCTTCGTGGGAAAACCTGCTGACCTCGGTCTCCCGTTCCAGGTAGAGGTCGCCGGCGAGGCCCTCGACGTAAGCGACCGGCGGTTCTTGGAGCTTGGAGGTCAGAAGTGGCGGAAAGGAGAACAATACGAACGGCGCGGCAGTCAGACCGCTGGGGTTCTTGGCTCGGAAAGGAACTATCCGGATTTCGACTTGCTCGGACCTGTCCAGCAAATGTTGGATCTGCGCTGCCATTATCTCCGGATTACCGACCTGGTAATGAAGTACCCCCTCGGCAAGTAGCGCTTCGAAGCGGAAGCCTTCCTGTTCGAGCATGGACTGTCGTTTGGCGGCCATGTCGAGCATCCGATCGACTTCCTCCGATGAAGTATCAGGAGACGTCGCCCATGTGATCGCACGGCGATACTCCCGAGTTTGCAGCAGCCCTGGTACCAAGGTCGTCTGCCATGAGGTCGCCCAGTTCGCCGCTTCTTCGAGTGACAGATAGTGGTCGAAATTGGTCGCCAAGGAGTCCGCGTAGGCACGCCACCAACCACCGCCGTTTGTGGATGATGTTCGGATCTCCTGCGCCAGCGAGAGCAGTAGCCGACGTTCCGAGTCGCTCGCCGCATAGGCATTCGCCAGTGTATTCAGCAGCATATCGGTGACTTTGGTGATACGTCCGTCTTCGAGTCGGCCGTAGGTCTGGGGGCTGGTCTCGGCGATCCGCGAGGCCGCCGTCGCGGTGAGGCCGTTCCGCTCGCGCAGTTTTCGAAGCTGACGTCCGAGAGCTCGCCGTGGAAGGGTGGATCCAGGGGGCATCTTCTTACCTTCGCTAACCGGATCGATGGAATATGGATGCGTTCATGGCGAATTATCCCGGTATCGACCATGGATTTTCCACGATAGCTATTTCGAACATGTTGTGGCAGAGATCTACTGGAGGAGCACCCGGCGCAGGCCGGCCCCGGAGCTCTGGGGGACATCAGATCAACGCCAGGAGCGCCGCGATCTGGTGGTCCAATCATTCACAGTTGGTCGCTGATGCCGTGTTGGACCCTGCGCCGGGTGCATACCAAGACTATCCAGGAGTAGGGGATCATCCATGCCGGTCAAAGGATTACGGGGCTGTCCTCCTTCGAGTGCGGTCTACCCGGAAGGGCTACCGGTGCGTACACCGGGTGCGTCCGGGGCTCCGGGCGGACCGCCTGCCGTGCTGCCGCCGATCGAACAGCTGGAGCGCATCGCGCATGCCGTTCGGCGCTGGTGCGCCGCGTCGGGAGGTCTGCGTGGCAACTGCTGAATCTCCCACCGCTATCGCGCTGGTCCGGCGCGATGTTCCACTGCCTACCGTGGACCTCCCGAAGCTGGCGGCGCGGCATGGGTACCGGCTCGCATTCACTGTTTTCACGGATGCGGGCCCGCTGGTGACCGCGTTGGCGGTAGCCCGGCATGCGGAGGACCACAACGCCCGGGCGGTGGTGGTCCCCGGCTTCGAACACGTGGATTCGGTCCGGCAATTCGTCACCGACCTCGCCGCCTTGATCACCCCGATGAGGTTCTACCCGCGTGGCCATCGCTGGCCCGGTGTCGACCCTCCTGGAGCGCGGACAGTGGATGGCTGATCTGATGCTCGTCCAATTGTCATTGGGTCTGGCAGGTCTCACGGTTGCCCTGTGGTGGCCGGAATAGGGAAAGAGGGTCGGTGTGGCCTCTTCTGTAGGAAGGGGCCACACCGGTTGCACCCCCCTGAGCCGCGAGCGGGATCGGTGTAGGCGTCGAGCCTGTGCATGGTCCGTACCTGGCTACGTCGCACCGTCATGGCCGGCCACCTCGAACAGGTATTCAGCGGATAGGGAGTCCGCTCTTACAACCTGCCCGCGAGCGTGATATCGCCGCTCTCCGTCGCCCGTCCTATGTGCAACCCAGGGTGAAATGTCGTTACTGCCACCGGATGTTTCTGGGCGTCCGATTACTATCATGGATGATACTTTCATTGATGATAGTATCGCTGACCAGGACTAATGATCCCGCGACAATATGAAAACCCCGCCCCGAAGAGCCCGGAGCGGGGTTTCTTATCGAGTGAGCCGCTACCTCAGCGCAGCGTGGCGGTCAGGTGGGGATAGCCCTTCTTCGGATGCTTCAGAGCCAGATCCCACCCCTGCTCGACCTGATCGGCGTACACGTTCACAGTGGACGGCAGCAGGATCGGTTTACCGAACTTCACCGCGTAGGAGACCTTGTCCGGGACCCGGCCCTCGACCGTGGCGAGGATCGTTGCCGCCGACCACATCCCGTGCGCGATCGCCCGGGGGAAGCCGAAAGCCTTGGCACCCAATGCCGAGGTGTGGATCGGGTTCTGATCACCGGAGGCGTTCGCGTAGCGGGTGATCGTCTTCTGGTCCACCTTCCACGTCCGCAGCGGGGGCGGCGGCACCTCGTCGGGTTTCGGTTCGGGCTTGGGGCCGCCCGAGAGCGAGGTCTTCTGCTGGTGCAGGAAGGTGGTGACCTGCCGCCACACCAGTTCCCGGCCCACCCGGATCTCGCTGATCGCGTCGACCAGTAGGCCTTTGGGGTGTTCCCGCAGGTTCTCGATATGCGCGGTGATATCGAGCGGTTCGCTCAGCGAGATCTCCCGGGTGCGTTCGATGAGGTTCTCCGCGTGCACCGCGCCGACCGCTACGAACGGGAAATCGCGCTGCACCACGAGTTTCATCACCAGCGGGAAGGTGATGATGAACGGGTAGGTGAGCGGCAGGGTGTCGCCGAAGCGCAGTCCGGTGGCCGCGCAGTAGGCCGCCAGGTGTTCGGGGTCGACCCGGTAGCCGTCGAGCCGGACTGCGCGGTCCGGGATCTCGGATTTCCGCGCCGAGACCAGCGGTATCGCGCCGAGTACGGCCTGGGCGTACAGGCCGCCGTTCTTCGGCGGTGCGTCGAGGGTGATGGTCTCGGTCATCACGCGCCGATCATGCTCTGGCCGCAGACCCGGACGATATTGCCGTTCACCGCGTTCGAGGCCGGGCTGGCGAAGTAGGCGATGGTTTCGGCGACGTCCACGGTCTGGCCGCCCTGGTTCAGGGAGGCCATCAGCCGGCCGCCTTCCCGGGTGGCCAGCGGGATCGCGGCGGTCATGGCGGTCTCGATGAAACCGGGCGCGACGGCGTTGATGGTGATGCCCTTCGCGGCCAGTTCGGGGGCCTCGGCGTTCACCATGCCGATGACGCCGGCCTTGGAGGCGCCGTAGTTGGTCTGCCCGCGGTTACCGGCGATACCCGCGATGGAGGAGACGTCCACCACCCGGCCGCCCTCCTTCAGCGCGCCCGCGGCCACCAGGCCCTGGGTGATGCGGTGCGGCGCGGCCAGATTCACGTTCAGGACGGCGTTCCAGCGGCCCTCATCCATATTCGCGAGCAGTTTGTCCCGGGTGATTCCGGCGTTGTGCACGATGATGTCGATTCCGCCGAAACGTTCGGTGGCGAATTCGGCGAGCCGCTGGGCGGCGTCGGGTGCGGTGACGTCGAGTGCCAATGCGGTGGCGCCCACCTTGTTCGCGGTCTCGGCCAGCGCCTCACCGGCGGCCGGGATATCGGCGACGATGACCTTCGCGCCGTCGCGGGCGAAGACCTCGGCGATGGTGGCGCCGATACCGCGGGCGGCACCGGTGACCACGGCGACCTTGCCGTCGAGTGGCTTGTCCCAGTTCGCGGGCGCGACCGCGTCGTCCTTACCGACCCGGATCACCTGACCGTCCACGAACGCCGATTTGGCGGACAGCACGAACCGTAGGGTCGAGGCGAGACCGGTGGCCGCCGGGGAGGCGTCGGGGTGCAGGTACACCAGCTGCGCGGTGGCGCCGCGCAGCAGCTCCTTGCCCACCGACCGGGTGAAACCCTCGAGCGCGCGCTGGGCGATCTGGCCGTCCACGCTGCCGGCGAGTTCGGGGGTGGTGCCGATGACCAGGACCCGGCCCGACGGCGCGATACTGCGCATCGCCGGCTGGAAGAACTCGAAGAGCTGAGACAGGTCCTCGATGCTGCCGATCCCGGTGGCGTCGAAGACCAGTGCGCCGTATTTGGTGCCGGTGGCGAGAGAATCGGCGAAGGTGTAGTCGTCGGCCAGCAGCGCCCGCAGCGGTTCGGCGACCCGGCCCTTGCCGCCCAGCAGCACCGGTCCGGGTAGTGGCGGCTCGCCGGCCACGTAGCGTCGCAACTTCTCCGGTTTCGGCAGGCCCAGCTTGTTCGCGAGGAACCCGCCCGGCGCGGAGTTGACGAACGATCCGTAGAGGTTGGGTGCACCCTTGCTCTTGGCTGCCACAGTTCCCACCTTTTCTGTTGCTCGATGTGGTGTGTCGGTAGTCGCCGGAGGCGGTGTCGACATTGAACTTACTCAGGAGTAAGTTTATCGTAAACCGAGCGCGGGCGGGCGTCGGACGCCGTAGCGGGGAGCCGCGGCCCGGGCCCGGAGCACCCGACCCTCTCGCCAACTCGACAACCTGGGAGACCCGAGTGACCACCACATCCCGTTCGACCCGTCCGGTAGCGATCCTCGGCGGTAACCGCATCCCGTTCGCGCGTTCCGACAAGGCCTACGCCCACGCCTCCAACCAGGACATGTTCACCGCCACACTGGATGGGCTGGTGAGCCGCTTCGGCCTGCAATCGGAGCGGCTGGGCATGGTCGCCGGCGGCGCGGTGCTCAAGCGGGTCGGCGAGCACGGCCTGATCCGGGAGAGCGTGCTGGGTAGCCGGCTCAGCCCGTACACCCCCGCCCACGATCTGCAGCTGGCCTGCGGTACCGGCCTGCAGGCCGTCGTCACCGTCGGTGACGCGATCGCGGCCGGCCGGATCGAGGTGGGTATCGGTGGCGGCACCGACACCACCTCCGACGCGCCCATCGGGGTCAGCGAGCGGATGCGTGAGTGGATGCTGAACATCAACCGCGCCCGCACCAATGCCGAGCGGCTCAAACTGGTCGGTCAGCTGCGCCCGGGCATGGTCGGTATCGAGATCCCGCGCAATGCCGAACCCCGCACCGGCCTGTCGATGGGCGAGCACGCCGCCATCACGGCCAAGGAGTTCGGGGTCTCCCGCGATGCTCAGGACGAACTGGCATATCTGTCGCACAAGAACATGGCCGCCGCCTACGAGCGCGGCTTCTTCGACGATCTGGTGACCCCGTTCCTCGGCCTCACCCGCGACGACAATCTGCGCCCGAACTCCTCGCTGGAGAAGCTGGGCACGCTGAAGCCGGTCTTCGGAGTGAAACTGGGCGACGCCACCATGACGGCGGGCAACTCCACCCCGCTCACCGACGGCGCGTCGGCGGTGCTGCTGTCCAGCGACGAATGGGCGGCCGAGCGCAATCTGCCGGTCCTCGCGCATCTGGTGGACAGCGAAGTCGCCGCGGTCGACTACATCCACGGCCCCGACGGCCTGCTCATGGCCCCCACCTACGCGGTGCCGCGGCTGCTCGCCCGCAACGGCCTGACCCTGCAGGATTTCGATTTCTACGAGATCCACGAGGCCTTCGCCTCGGTGGTGCTGGCCACCCTGCAGGCCTGGGAATCGGATCAGTACTGCAAGGAGCGGCTGGGCCTCGACGGGGCGCTCGGCTCGATCGACCGCACCAAGCTGAACGTCAACGGTTCCTCGCTGGCCGCCGGGCACCCGTTCGCCGCCACCGGCGGCCGGATCGTCGCCCAGGCCGCCAAACAACTGGCGGAGAAGGGTTCGGGCCGGGCGCTCATCTCCATCTGCGCCGCGGGCGGTCAGGGCGTGGTCGCCATTCTGGAGCGCTGAACCGGCCGGGTACGGGTCCGTCCGGCGGGTGAGGGAAGCGCCCACAGCCGCGGCGGAACCCGGACCGGCGCAGGGGAGAGGAGGTGCCCCGATCGGGAAGGTCGGGGCACCTCCGTGCCCGGTCTCGCATGGACGCGATCTCCGCCGCGCGATGCTCGGACCCCGCTCCACCGACGCGAGAACATCGTCGTCGACAACGAGCACCGCCGGATTGCTGTGACCGGAGTGTTCCGGCCGGTCGGTGGCGCGCACCGATCGGTGGAGAGAGTGCCGACCGCCCGGCACGGCCCTGCGGTCCTAGCCCGATCCGGGGAGTTCGTGATGTCCGCCGAAGGCCTCGCGCATCGCGGAGAGGGCTTTGTCCGCGTACGCCGATTCCCCGCGTGAAGCGAAACGCTGGAACAGCGCCGCCGAGAGCACCGGAGCCGGTACTCCGATATCCACCGCGGCGTCGAGGGTCCAGCGTCCCTCTCCGGAATCGGAGACCCGGCCGCCGAAGGACTCCAGATTCGGGTCGGCATGCAGTTGGGTCGCCGTGAGGTCGAGCAACCAGGACGCCACCACCGACCCGCGCCGCCAGACCTCGGCGACCTCCGCGATATCGATGTCGTACCGGTAGTACTCCGGATGTTCGAGGGGGGTCTCCTCCGCGGAGTACTCGCCGCCGGCACGGTGGCCGTAGTCGGCCTTGTGCATGATGTTGAACCCCTCGGCGTAGGCCGCCATGACGCCGTACTCGATCCCGTTGTGCACCATTTTCACGAAGTGGCCCGCCCCCGCGGGACCGCAGTGCAGATAACCCTCTTCGGCCGGTCCGGGCTCTCCCGTCCGCCCGGGGGTCCGCGGCGCGGCCGCGACGCCGGGCGCGATGGCCCGCAGCAGTGGTTCCAGGTACCGCACCGGCGCCGGCTCGCCGCCGATCATCAGGCAGAACCCGCGGTCGCGGCCGAACACCCCGCCCGAGGTGCCGATATCGAGGTAGTGGATACCGAGCGGGGCCAGCTGCGCGGCCCGGGCGATATCGTCGTGGTACCGGCTGTTGCCGCCGTCGATGACGATATCGCCGGGCTCCAGCAATTCCGCCAGCTGGTCGACCGTGCGACCGGTGAGACCGGCCGGAATCATCACCCACACCACGCGGGGCGTGTCGAGGTCGGCGACGAACTCCGCCAGGTCGGTGCTGCCCCGGAAGCTGTCGCCGAGTTCGGCGGTGAGCTCGTCGATCACCTCGGCGTGGCGTTCGCAGCCCACCGCCGTATGACCGGCCGCGACGATCCGCCGCACGATATTGGCCCCCATCCGGCCGAGCCCGATCATGCCCAACTGCATCTCGCGTCCCCTTACTCGTAGAGGTCGGATCGCATGCCGTCCCCGATTGTGCCCGCCGCTCGAGAACATTCGTCGAGTTCGTGTGTAACGACCCGCGCGCGGCACCGATATACCGGTCGGCTCCGTGCATTCGCCTGACCCCCGACCCGGCGACTGCACGGGGCCACTTTGCTGCCCAGGGCTTTGTTCGGGCGATATGTCCCAACTGCGACGTCAGTGGCTATCCAGATGGCGCAGCTGTGACCGATCCGGCACTGAAGATTACAGTTCGGACAACTATCGTTGGCGAAGGCTCGCACCCCGCGAGTCCCCGAAGTATCGATTGGGGAGGACGGTTCGTGAGCAGCGAATCGAACACCGACCGAGGTGACAGACGCGACCACGGCCGCCCGCAGCCGATCGACGGCGGCCTACGTCAGCTGCTCGATACCGGCCGCGCCCAGCAGGGTCAGCAGCCGTCCGCACCGACCGAACCGGTCGAACAGGCCGACAATGTCGCCTCCGGCTGGCGCGGCGGCAGCTCCTGGTTGAACCCCCGCACCGGCTCGGCGGCGCAGCGGTCCGAATCGGACCAGGCCTCCACGCCGCCCGGTTCGGTTTCCGGCGGCGCTTCTCCCCACCCCTCGCCCCACGATCCGGAAGTCCCTCGCCTCGCTCAACCGGGACCGCCCGGCCGCGAGCCCGGCGCCCCGGCACCGTCCGGTCCCGGACCGGCAGGACCCACCGGTGGCCGGTCTTCCACGGGCCCCGGACCGGCGGCACCCACGGGTGCCCGGCCTTCCACGGGCCCTGGATCGGCAGCCACCACCGGCGTCAGGCCTTCCCACGCCCCCGGGCCGGCAGTGCGTTCCGATGCCAGGCCTTCCCACGGCCCCGGCGCGACGGCGCCCTCCGGCCCCGGACCTTCCCCGGGCCCCGGTGCCCCCTCGGGATCCGGCGGACCCGCCGGTCCGGCTCGACCGCCCGGCCCTGCCCGCCGCCCCGGTCCCGGGCCGTCCACTCCGCCCGGCCCCGTCCCGGCCGACCCCACCGGGCCCGAGTACACCACTCAGCAGTTCCCGCTGCCCACCGCCGCGCCCGCGCCCGCCGCGTTCGCCGACGCGGACCCGGACGACGCGCCGACCGAGGTCTTCGATTCGAGCGCGCTGAACCAGCGGCTCTCCGGGGGACCGTCCTCCTGGCCGGGCCACCCGAACAACCCGACCAGCGCGGATATCATGGCGCACGGCGACAGATCCGGTCCGCCCGCGCGGCCGCGCGGTCCGGGCGGGGGCCGCGGCACCGGTGGGTCCGGTGACGACAGCGGTCGTTTCTCCGCCGCCCGGTCCTGGCTGCGCGACTCCGCGAACGCCCGGCGCATCCTGCTGGTCGCCGCGATCGTGTTCGGTGTCGCGCTCGTGGGCTATATCGCCGACCTGGTGATGACCTCGGGCAAGGTTCCGCGCGGCGTCGAGGTCGCCGGGGTCGCCATCGGCGGGATGGACGAAGACGACGCCCGCGCGAAACTGCAGGAAACCCTCGACTCTCGGTCCGGCGAAGTCGTCCCGGTGAAGATCGCCGATGTGCAGACCCAGCTGGTTCCGGCCGCGGCCGGCCTCGGCGTGGACTGGGAGGCGACCTGGGAGCGTGTGGGCGGTCAGCCGCTCAACCCGGCTTCGCGGCTGCTGTCCTTCGTGGCCACCCGCAAGGTCGCGGTGGCCAGCTCGGTCGACGAGGCTGCGCTGAGCCGGACCTTCGATGAACTGAGGGTGCACGACCAGCCGCCCGTCGAAGGCGGTATCCACTTCGAGGGCACGCGGCCGGTCGAGGTGAATCCCGTGTCGGGCCGCGTCCTGGACCTCGCCGCGGCCCGCACGGTCATCACCGAGCAGTGGGCGACCGCGAGCACCCTGGATCTGCCGGTTGCCGTGGCGCCGCCCGCCGTCCGCCAGGACGCGATCGATGCGGCCATGCACCAGATCGCCGAACCCGCGGTGAGCGCGCCGGTGTCCTACACCGGCAAGGGAGACGCCACTGCCGCGCTGAGTCCCGAGCAGATCGCCACCATCGTCGGGTTCGTACCGGACGGGCACGGCGGGCTGCGGGTCGAGTTCGACCACAAGGTGGCCACCGATCTGCTCGCCCCGCAGCTGGCCGCCACCGAAGTCGAACCGAAGGACGCGACCTTCACCTTCTCCGGTGCGCCCACCGTCGTGCCCGCCGTGGTCGGCGACAAGGTCAACTGGGCCAAGACGCTGGAGCAGCTGCCGGCGATGCTCGCCGCTACCGGCGCTCCGCGCACCACACCGGCGATCTACGAGCGGATCGAACCCAAGCTCACCACGCAGGCCGCCGAGGCGCTCGGTATCAACGAAACGATGGGCGAGTTCACCACCAGCGGTTTCACCGGTCCGTCCGGGGTGAACATCCGCACAGTCGCGCAGGAGGTCGACGGTGCGATCGTCAAGCCCGGCGACACCTTCTCGCTCAACACCCACACCGGTCCGCGTACCGCCGCCGAAGGCTATGTGGAATCGGGCATCATCGATCACGGCCGGCCCAGCAAGGCCGTGGGCGGCGGGATCAGCCAGTTCGCCACCACGCTCTACAACGCGGCCTATTTCGCGGGCCTGGAAGACGCCGGCCATACCGAACACAGCTACTACATCTCCCGCTATCCGGCGGCCCGCGAAGCGACCGTATTCGACGGCGCCATCGACCTGCAGTTCCGCAACAACACCCCGCACGGCATCTACATCCAGGCCTTCGCCGACAGCTCCGAGGTGACCGTACGCATCTGGGGTACCAAGACGGTGAACGTGGAATCGATCACCGGCGACAAGACCAAGCCGACGGAACCGGAAACCATCACCCTGCCCGAGGGGGACGACTGCATCGCCTCCACGGGCGCTCCCGGGTTCACCATCTCCGACACCCGGGTGATCACCGATATCAACACCGGAGCGGAGGTCTCCCGCCACACCCGGACGGTGAAGTACGACCCGGTGCCGGAGGTCAAATGCGAGTCACCGGAAGACAAGAAGCCGGAGGAATCCACCGGCCAGCCGAGCGGCGGCAGTCAGCCCAGCGGTAGCACCCCCGGCAGCCGGCCCAGCAGCCGTCCCGGTTCGCGCTGAGAAACGACACAGTGCCCGCCTCGGTGAGCCGGGGCGGGCACTGTCGTTTCCGAGGGGTTACAGCGGGGTGCGCATCAGGAGCACGTTGTACTGGCGATGCACGGTGAGCAGGAAGTACAGGTCGCTGCCGGTCTGATAGGGGAAGATCATGGGCGCGTAGGCCGTCGGCAGAGCAGCCGCTTCCAGCAGCACCCGGGGCGTGCTCCATGGACCCTCCGGCGCGTCCGCGGTGCGCAGCACCACCGAGTTGTACGGATCGGTCGTCAGCATCACGAACTTGCGTAGATGATCGTTCCACTGCACCGACAGCTCGGCCACCCCGTCGACGACCGGCGCGGCGGCTCTGGCATCGTTCGGTTTCCAGCCCTGCCCGTCCCAGTACTCGTAGGCGTCGATATTCGCGATATCGGCTTCCCGTACCCGGGACACGTACCCGGGATGGTTCCGGCCCGCCGGAGTGCCGTAGCGGTACACGAATCCGTCGTCCTTCACGAACGCGTTCTGCTGGAACCTCTCGTGGCCGTCCACATTCGCCCGGCGCGTGGTCGGCAGCTGCGCCCAGGTCCGTCCGCCGTCACCGGACGCGGCGAGCGTGGCGAAGTTGGTGGACCACAGGCCGTGGTCGCCCCACTCCTTCACCGACATCATGCTCAGGTACTGCACGCCGCCCACCGAGATACCGGCGGTCGGGATGAAACTGATCTCGATCCCCGGGATCTTCGGGCTGGGCAGCGGATTCGGGACCGCGCCGTCGAAGGCGATGCCGTGGGCCGGATCCTTGGTGTGGCTGAAGAACAAGGCGTTGCTGGTCCACGCCCACACACTGCCGGCCAGCAGATTCGGCACGCCCAGACCCGCGGAATCGCCGAAGGCGGTCAGCATGGTGCCGGCTCCGTCGTCCCACATCACCCCCAGGTCGGTGCCCAGCACATTCACCCGCTGAGTCCGGTTGGGGCTGTCCATACCCGTCACCTGGTAGATGGCCTGGGTGTCCCCGGGCAGCGTGGGCAGACCGCGGGGTTCGCCGTTGATACCGGGGATGGGATTCACATCGTTCGGATCCGCCACCGCCGGACCGGCCAGCACGAGGGCCGCGACGGCACCGGCGACCCCGGTACGCACTAGGAGGGACAGCGGACGGGGGGCCATTCTCGATGTCCTCCTGCTGGGTGGCGAGGTGGTTCGATGGCCCATCTTGCCACGATCACAGCCGCCCCGCGGGGTCTGTGTCTTTGGCGCCGCCTTCGGCGGCGCGGGGTCGAGGCCCCCTTGGTCCCGCCGTTCAGGCCTCGAGACTCGAGCCTTCGGCGCATGCGACGTGC
>NZ_JBKOOL010000168.1:0-12065 GCF_046764065.1 Nocardia sp. NPDC002869 | reverse complement strand
GCGCGAAGGACGCGCTCGGTCGGCGGGATCACGTCTGCTTGGGCTCCTGCGGTGCTTGGACCGAGGGTGGCGCCTGCGGTGTCTCGAGAGTGACCTTCGGTTCCGGCAACTCCGTCGGCGTGCCGGGGGCCTGCACGTCCGCCTCCCCCAGGCCCTGTGGGCGGAGGAACTGCACGAATTTGCCGTGGCCCAGGTTGTCGAGATCGCCGTTCTGGTCCAGCCGGGTGAGAATCCCGTCCTTCCAGTACTGCGGACCGGTCCCGTCGTTGATCACGACGGCACTGTGGTTCTCCCACCTGACCACGTCACCCGTCTTCAAATCTCCCTGAACGGCTTCCCAGGTACCGCCCATGTCCTGCGAGGCCTGCGTGCCCTCGTAGGCGGTGAACGCGTTGAGCGCCGGGTTCCCCTGCTGGCGGGTCAGCGCGTCGGAAACCGCCTGCGGCACCTGGATCGTGGTCCTACCGTCGGGCATCTTGTAATCGACCATCGCGCCGGGCGTGGTCACTACCGGCGGAGCACCGGTATCGGTGGGCGCGGCGACCTGCTGCACACCGGCCCCCTGATCGGTCGCTCCGGGGGCAACACCCGGCGACTGCAGGCCGGGAGCGGGAACCTCACGCCCTCGGCCGCGGTGATCGTCCTTGTCCTTGTCTTTGTCCTTGTCGTCCTTGTCCTTGCCATCCTTACCAGGCTGATCCTGGCCCATGCCGTTGAGCATCTGTGGGATCAGACCGGCCATCATGAGTCCGCTCATATCCGGCGCACCACTGGCCTGCGGGGCCTGAACAGCGGGCTGCACCTGGGGGGCGCCACGGGGGTTCTCGCCACCGGCGACGGGCTGCCCGGTCACGCCGGACGGTGACTTCTCCCCGCCCTTACCTGTGGCCCCGGTCGGATCGGAACCATTTGCTGGAGTCTTGGCCGAGTCGCCCAGGATCTGTTTGTACTGGTTGTTCAGATCCTTCAGCGCATCCTCGGTGTTGGCCGGAGGCGTATTGGTGGTGGGCGGAGGCGTATTCGTGGTGGGCGGAGGCGTATTCGTGGTGGGCGGAGGCGTGGTCGTGGTGGGCGGAGGCGTGGTCGTAGCGGGCGGCCTATTCCCGGGTTTATCCTCCGGCTTATCGCCGGGCTTATCCTTTTCCGGCGGCTTTTCCGATTCGGGGTCGTTCCCTTTATGCGATTTTTTGTCGTCCAGAAGCTTCTCTCTTTCTGGATTCTCCTTGGCGAGTTCTTTCATGTATTCGACATATTTATCGACCTTATCCACACAATCCTTCACGCCCAGCGCGATTATTGTATGCAGTTCGGCCTCTTCGGCGATATGTTGAATACCGACGTCGGTCAGTTTTATATCGCCGTTCGTCTTTTGGCCCTCTTTTTGGCCCTTTTTTTCATTTAGCTCTTGTTGGGCCGCTTTTTCTTTTGAAGTGAGTTCGGCGCTGCCGGTTTTGCCCTCCAGGTTGTAACTTCCCACCAGGCTGAGAGCCATCGCCCCATTTATCTCCGACACTCTGTCGAACAGTGCCTTATACGTCTCGTAGTTGTGGTCATCGATCTTCAGAACAACCTTCCCGAAAGCTTTGTCGATCTCCTCCCAGTCTCCCAGGAGCCCTATCAGATCACCCGCTACCTTCAGCTCCGAGTCGGCCGTTGCGCCGGAATTCCCGAGTTCCTCGTAATATGCCTTGCCGAGGTTGTCGTCCAAACGCTTGTTTTTACCCTCCGGGTTCATGAGATACTTTGGCTTGTTAATATCCCCGGTACCTATTTGACGGCTGAGCCATCTCAATTGTATGTTCGCAAGCCTGATGGTCCGGATCAATCTCGGCGATGGCCCGGCTCCATTTGTTCCTACCGGCGTCTCGATCGTCAACGGAAAGTCTTTGTAGTCCGCGTAGACAAACTCCCCGGTTTTGTCGTCCTTCTTGAGGATATCCTTCGACGACTTTACTTTATAGTCTTTACCATACGTGCCACGCAGATCGACACGGTCGTCACTCTCTTTTCTCTTATCTTTATCGGGAGTGTATACAGTAGTAGTTACGTCGGGGGTGTCCGGGTTGTTATCGGCGTCGGTCTCCTCCGAGGACGACTTTTTCTCGAACGCCAGGCCATTTTCTGTAACCAGTGATTTCGATTCACCGGACTTGAATGTCTTTACATCGCTCGTCTTGCCGGTCCAAGGATCTACGTAATGGAGAGTTACATCCTTGCCGACACCATCTTGCGTGTAGTAGTAGCCCGAAGTCGGTGGTTCCTTCGGCTTTACGCGCGTGCCATCTTCTTTGTAAACATAGTATTCGGTCACCGGGCCACCTCAAGAATTGACATTTTCACCGATCGTGCGACCGCGCCGCTCATAAACTCGACTGCCGGCGCCACACCTCGCGACGGATCACGCGCATGCCACGCTAGGCCTCACCGGATACTTGCTTCGCCTTTGCTTTACCGTCGGCATCAGCGTGTTCGAATGTGATGGCTCCGTAGTTGCCCACATCCCCCATCCCCTGATGCCCGTCCGCGATCGACGTCCATCCCTTGTTGCGCGCTTCCAGTCGGTCGCGAGCAGCAACTATAAACGCGTGAGCGCCGAAACCGGCCCTCTCGTACAGTTCGTCCGCCCAACCAGGGTCGCCTTCGGCGTGGTCGCGAAGACCGGGGACAACGCCGTGATGCCGCCCCGCACGACCACGCACATCGTCCGGCGTCTGCTCGAAGTTTGTTGTCATGCCGCTGTATCCTTCCCTCTCACCCTCGCATGCCAATTGTCGTATATCCCCACAGCCGGGGACACCGATACGATGAGGGTTCGGTCGCGGCGCCGCTCCTGGCTCAGCACCGATTCAGAGCTGATCGCCGAACGCTGCCGCCTCCGCCGCCCGATAGTTGGACTCACGAGGAAGGCCGCGGGCATCCACCGCGTGCGGGAGCATGCCATTGTCGATCAGCGACTGCCGCCGAGCCACCTCGGATTTCATACGCGCGAGGCGAGCCAGCCGCAAGATCTCCGCAGCCAGCCAAGCATCGGAATGCTCTACGATCTCATCACCCAGGTGCAGGCCGACGACGATACCCGCCCTATCGCACGCCACCCCGACCGAGTAGTCCGGATTGAACACCTCGAAGATCTGTTGCCACGGGGCCGATGGAGTCGGCGATCCCGATGTGTCCGCGGTAGTCATCCCTCACCCCACGCAGACGCCGACACGGGCTCGCGCCCGCCTAGCGCCGCCGCGGCACCCATGGCGCCTCAGGCATATCGGGCCAGATGGTTTCGTCGATGACTCTTTCGTGCTGCCGCGCAGCGTCGATCGTGCTCTCGGTGATGGCTGCCATGATATCGGCAGCAAGTCCGCTGAGGTCCGCGGAGGATGCAATCGTCCCGGGGGCGATGTACATATCGGTCAACCGCAACATGCCGTCCACCTCCGGGATCACCCGGCCGCTGGGAGAAGGCCTGCGGGAGCGAATCTCCTCGATGCTCTCGAGCATGTCGGCGGCGGCATGGACAAAGGCGCGTCCCCGAGCCAGCACCTCGGCGGTCTCTGGATGTGTCACTGCGGACTCCTGGTCGAGCGAACAACCGAACGCCCAGCACACATCCCCTGATCGTACAGTGGCCGAACGCCGACCGTCGGAGCCGTGCCCCATCCGACAACCCGCAGGACCGACTGTGACAGCTGCGGCAACCTGCCTCCTCCCGTCGAAAATGCTCGTTCAATCTTGCACACCGGCCGACGAATTACCACTGATGAGAAGTTGGCCGCAGGGAGCGAAGTAGAGCAAACCGGTAATTCCGGACGATATTCGCCCACCTGATCAGTAGAGCCGGTCTCGAAACCGCCCCCCGCGTGGTCCTGGCGACGTGGCGCACTGGTCCGGCCGGTGCCGGTGCTCGCCGACGGAAGCCCACAAGTGTATCGGCCAGTGATCGGGCCCCAAGGCGTCCAGTAGTGCACTGCGCGGCTACCCGGGCGGGCGACGCGCGAGCATTTCGTCGGCTGGGCCGATTCGGAGGTCGATGACCACGCAGCCCTGGGCCCCTCGGTCTACTCACCACGGTCATCGACCCCTCGGCCCCCGTGGCATACGCACGGCGTGGCGGCATTTCGAATCGCACCACCTGAACTGGGGCCCACCCGGTACATACTCGTGATCCGGGGAAAGGAAACGGGCGCGGCCGCAGTGGCGGTCGAGACCCGTCCCGGCGACGCGGTGGTCCGGTGGAGCGTTCGCCGGGTATCTCCGCGATTCCGAACCGACGCACTACCGCGAGCCCGGTCAGGCGGTCGCGCGACGGATCGTGACCCACGCACCGATCAGCGCGGCCAGCGCGACCACGGCCGGCAGCGCCACCATCGGCACCGCCCGGGGCGTGTCGGTGAACCACGAACCCACCGCGGGCCACCACCGCTGCCAGGTCACCAGGATGGCGGCGAGACCGCCGACGATCAGGAAGACCGCACCGGTCGTGTACAGGCCGGCGACCCTCCAGAGCTGATAGATCGCGCCGAGGAACAGGCTGATACAGGCGACCAGGCCCAGGAATGCCGCGTAGGTGGCCAGCTGGATCAGCCGGTTGTCGGTGAAATCGGCCGGAAGACCGAACATCTCCATCCGCACGCCCCATCCGTCGGTGTGGTCCTCGATGACGGCCAGGGTCCACAGCAGCACTGAAACGCAGGCCACTTGCGCCGCGCCCACCAGGACGGTGGCGTTGAAGAAGTCGCGACGGGTGACGCCGAGACCGAGGGCGAAGGGGAAGGTCTGGGTCATCGCCCCCATGTAGAAAGCCATGGTCACGCCGAGGATCGAGTAGACGCTGCCCGTCGTATTCGAATCGTCGACGTCGATGAGGGCGAAGATCACCCACGGGATCACGAAGGCGGCGAGTAGGATCCCCAGCGGCCAGGCGATCAGCAGCGGCCAGGCCACCGTGTGGATCCGGGACACTCGGACAGCGCGGGCGATCATAAGTTCTCCCTAATTGGTAGTTGTCTGGGGTTGGTGCCCTGGATGCCCAGAGCGGTGGGGTGTAGCTGATGGTTGTTTGCCTCGGTCGAGGCTCGAAAGGACTTGCTGCCCCGCCGCGCTGGACGCCCCGGCTGCTGATTGAGAACTTGTTGCGGTCGTCCCTGGTTAGGGATCTGACGGCGGAGTCGTCCACGGGCTGGAACTGCGAAGTCAGGAGCGCGTGGGTGACAACTCGCCCTCAGATCTGGGTCGGGATCGACGTCGGCAAACACGCGCATCGCGCGTGCGCGGTCGATGAGACCGGAAAAACGGTGTTCAGTCAGCGTTTCGGCAACGACCAGGCCGCGATCGAGGCGTTGATCGCCCGCGCCGGCCAGGCCGCCGACCGAGCGCGGTGGGCGATAGATCTGACCAGCCCGATGGCGTTGCTGCTGATCACGGTGCTGTTGGCTGCTGATCAGGCGGTAACGTATGTGCCGGGCCGAGTAGTGAATTCGATGACCGGCAGTTCCGTGACCAGGGAAAGACCGACGCCAAGGACGCGCGAGTGATCGCCCAAAGCGCCCGCCTGCGCGAGGACCTCAACCAGGTCGCGATGCCTGACGAGCTCGTGGCCGGATTGACCCAGTTGACCAGCTATCGCACTGATCTGATGGCCGATTGGGTGGCTGGGATCAACCGGCTGCGCGCACTGCTCGGGTCGATCTTTCCGGCGTTGGACGCGGCGTTCGATTACTCGAACCGAACCCCGCTGATCCTCGTTGCCGGAATGTGCACTCCGGCCGAGATCCGGTCCGCTGGGAACGACGGTGTCACAACATATCTCACCGGCAACGACGCCTGGAAGCCGGGCATCGTCAAGGCCGCTGCCACCGCGGTCGAGGCCGCCGGACGCCAGAGCCTGGCCCTGCCCGGCGAAGCCGACACCGCGATGCTGGTCAAACGCATCGCCCGCAAACTTCTCGACCTGGACCGCGAGATCAAAGACACCGACAAACTCATCACCACCCGGTTCCGGAAACACCCCTGGGCGCGGATCATCGAGTCCTTGCCCGGCACGGGGCCCGGCCTGGGCGCGGAATTCCTCGTCGGCGCCGGCGGTGACCTCGCCAACTTCGCCAGTGCGGGCCGCTTGGCCTCCTACGCAGGCCTTGTCCCGGTTCCCCGGGACTCGGGCCGGGTCAGCGGGAACCTGCACCGCCCGAAACGCTACAACCGGCGCATGCGGCGCGTGTTCTACATGGCGGCCCTGTCGAGCCTGCGTTACGAGAACGGGCCCTCGCGGCGGTTCTACGGCCGCAAACGCGGTGAGCGACTCGTCCATACTCAAGCCCTCCTAGCGTTGGCCCGGCGCCTGGTCGACGTGCTGTGGGCACTGCTGCGAGACGGCCGCGAATTCAGCATGGAGGTCCCGGCTTCGATCGCTGCTGCGGCTTGACACGGTCATTGAGCGTCCTTGCCGTGCAGGGGTGTGGTTTCGACGATGAATTGCTGCAACGAGACCGGTTCCACCAGCAGTCCCAGTGTTTTCGCGTTCCGGGTGTCGGTGGCGTTGTCGGTGGTGCGCAGCAGCACCCGGCTCTGGGTGCCCAGCGATTCGCGGCGCAGTTCCGGCCTGCCCGCGAGGAAACGATCGATATCGGAGGTCGGTCCGGAGACCGTGAGAGCGCCGTCGCGCATCTCGTCGGCGGACGCGTCGGCGACGAGCCGGCCGCGGTCGATGAGCAGCACGTGTTCGAGCAGGTCGGCGACCTCGTCGATCAGATGCGTGGAAAGCACTACGGTGCGGGGGTATTCGGTGTAGTCGGCGAGTAGCCGGTCGTAGAAGAGCTGCCGGGCCACGGCGTCCAGGCCGAGGTACGGTTCGTCGAAGAAGGTCAGCGGGGCGCGGGAGGCGAGACCGACGATCACGCCGAGCGCGGAGGTCATGCCGCGGGAGAGCTTCTTGACTTTGCGGTCGGTGGGCAGATCGAAATCGCGTACCAGCTCGCGGGCGAATTCTTCGTCCCAGTGCGGCAGCAGGTGCCGGGCCGCGCTCAGCACGTGCTTGACCTTGTAATCGGCCGGATAGGCCTGGCTCTCCTTGATGAACGACACCGAGCGCAGCACTTCGGCGTTCTCATGCGGCACCGCGCCGTTGATCCGGACCTCCCCCGAGGTCTGGAATATCTGGCCGGTGAGCACCTGCATGAGCGTCGTCTTCCCGGCGCCGTTGCGGCCGAGCAGACCGTAGACGGTTTTCTCGCGCAGATCGAAGGTCACATCGTCGAGCGCGGTGACCGAACCGAAGCGCACGGTCACCCCGCGGGCCCGGGCGAGTACCGCGTTGTCGAGTGCCGGATCGATGAAGGTGGTGGTCATCGGGTCCCCTCCCGTTGGTCGAGCAGGGTCTTGAGTTCGTCGATGCCCATACCGAGCTTGTCGGCTTCGGCGATGAGCGGGTCGATGTACTGCTGGGCGAATCGTTCCGTGCGCCGCAGTCGCAACGCACCGCGCGCACCGGCGGTGACGAACATGCCGATCCCTCGTTTCTTGTACAGAATCCCGTCCGACACCAGCTGGTTCAGGCCTTTGGCCGCTGTCGCCGGGTTGATCCGATGGAAGGCCGCGAGCTCGTTCGACGACGGCGCCTGCGCCTCCTCGGGAAGCGACCCGTCGATGATCGAGTTCTCGACCATCTCCGCGATCTGCAGGAAGAGCGGCTTACCGTCCGCGAGCACGGGGCCTCACCTCCCCTGGTGAAGTGGTTCACTACTCATGTAATGCACCATAGAGCCCCTGGCAGGTATCGCGCAAGCCCAGAGACGGCGACTCAACTGGTTCGAGCGCGCACGCGATCCGACCCGGCACCGTGCAGCGACGACGACAGCGGGGCGGAATCCACCCCGGAAACCCCGGCGGCCCTGCGTGATCCAGCGTGGCTCGTTGGCTCTACCGGCACGCCGGAGTAGATTCGCCGACGTGAGCACCGAGGATCGTGGACCTGTCTTCGACGGGGTGAAGATCGGCAGGCCGGCGACAGGCGCGTTGATCGACGCGGGATACCGGACGATCGACGAGCTGCCGGAACACCTCGACGAGTTGCTCCCGCTGCACGGCGTAGGACCACGGGGGATAGCACTCTTGGCCGAGGCACGCGCGGCCGGCGAGTGAGATCGCGGCACCGGTTTCGGCAAAATCACCGACCCGCTCGCGCCGACCGGGCGCGAATACTTCGTGCAGGCCGGGCCGCCGATGGTGACGTCCATGCGCCCGGTTCGAGGTCCCCGCTCCGGCGGTATCTACTGTCCGGGCGCACCCGCCAGTCGGTTTCGCCGTCGGCCGTTCGAGCTCGGGCACGCGGATGGACACAAGATCTACTTCTCGATGCCGGGAATGGCCGTAAATCGTGCTATAACGCACTGAGGCGCGGCTCTGAGGCGGGCTCGGTATACCCGGAGCCGATTCACGCCCCGTATTCGTAGTCGTGGCTGTACTGCCGGCGCAGAGAGAAGTATCCGATGAGTCCGACCACCGTCGAGCAGCTCGAGATCGATCCCCCCTTGCCTCGCCCTGCGGGCGCCGAGCGCCTCCACCCCCTCATCGGCGCAGTGGAGGAGAACATCAACCGGTCGATACTGCTACTGGCTTCTGGAGATCCAGGAAGCGCGCCGGATTTCGCCAAATGGCTCGACAGCAAAGGGCTTCCGGATAAGGACGAGCTGGACGATCCGAAGCAAGAGTCCGTCATGATCAAGAAGTACGAGAGTAGGCAAGAGGACGCCAAGGCACTGAGGACGAACCTCGAGCAGAAGAACACTCGGATCAACGACTCTCAGGTTGCCGCGTTCGCATTGTCGAACGGTACATACAAGAACATCATGTCGATCGTCGGCGAGCTTCGCGCAGACCTCGCCGACACACCCGCCCCGACGAAGGACCGGCACACCGGCATCTACCATCTGCCCCCGGGTGTGGAGTTCGCCCTGCTGCGGTCCCTACTGAACGCGGTCGACCGGGTGCACAAGGAAGTCGACAACGCGGCAACCACCATCGACACCCACGCCCGCCAGATCGATGGGTCGGCGCCGACCATCCCCGCCGGTTATCGCACCAACGGTGGTGTTGTCCCTGTGAGCGCCACCGTCCAGGCCTCCCCCAGCCAAGCCAGCTACACGATCACCAACCCGAACGATCCGGTAGGCAGCACCCTCGAAATAGCACGGAGCCAGCTCGGGCTCACTGAGGGCTCCGGGAACCACGTGAACGCCCCGTACAACATCGACAACCTATGGTGCGCGTCGTTCACCAGCTGGGTGTGGGACCAGGCGGGGTATGACGTGAACTGGACCAATAAGAATTACGTGCCCGATATCTGGAACGACGCCATCGGCATGGGTTTGAATAGGGACAGCATCACGCAGGCCCAGCCGGGGGATCTGATCGTTTTCGACTGGGATCGCGATGGCGTCCCTCAACACATCGGGATCGTGGAATCGGTCAGCGGCGGAATCATCCACACCATCGAAGGCAACACCACGGCTCCGAATCAGTCCGACCCGGACGGGGTCCTGCGAAAAGCACGCCCGATCAGTGCGGGCAATATCTTCGGGGTCATCAAACCACCGCCCACAGGATCAGATGTCCGGGTGTAGGACCAGGAACCGACATCATCGCGTCTGCGCAACCAATTCGAAGCCTTCGAGCAACTCACCGAACTTCGGTTGTGCGCTGCGCGCAAGGTCGTCACGCCGCAACGCCGGCCCGGCATCTCTATGGCCTCGCCGTCAGGCAACCCCGTGGCGGCGGCGAGAAAGCGAGCCCGCATGACCCGGTAGAGCCGAAACTCTCCGCACATCTGCTCCGTACCGGATACGTAGACTTCTTCCATGGATCCACTGAGCCTTGCGGTCGGCGCCGGCCTCGTCGCGATCGGCTGGGCAGGCGGCCGTTGGGGGTCTCGGCGGCGAGCCGGCTCGACGGCGAAACTCACGGCACGCTGCGGCTGCGGGCACGACCTCGCGCTGCACGACCGCGAGACCGGCAGATGCCACGCCGAGCTCTCCCGCAGAGGTATGCACGGCCTACGCGAATGGGTCGGCTGCAATTGCCGCCGCTACACCGGCCCCATCCCGCTGGAGGAGGTCTTCAGCCCACCGATACTCCCGCCGGAGTCCTGAGCGCGCGAGTGTCGCCACAGCACGCGAACTCCGAGACCGATCGATCGCCTATCGCGCAGGCACATTCGCGGGTCGACGAAACAGGTGCCGGCCAGATGGCTCTCCCGGCCAACCGGCCCGAACGGTGGCCGATCCGAGCTGGTACACGACACAGCGGCGCAAACCGGCCACGGCCCGGACAGCAGCGAACGCGGCCGTCCCAGCAGGAGCATCCGACGACGATGCGGAACGATCCGCAGCACCCCTCGTGCGTGTCGGTGCTCCTACTGGGACCCGAACGAACCAGGTCAGGCAGTGGCCCACTTCTCGGGATGGAGGTGGTGCTGGACGATCGCGTTGGCGTGCCCATGACCGAAACCGTGCTCGCCCTTCAGCAATTCGACGAGCTCCTTGTGCGAGGTCCGCCCCGAATCGCGCAGGACCGTCTTCCACTCCTCGATACCGCGCCCGTACTCGGCCTCGATGGACGGAAAGTAGGACGCGGGCCCCTTCGGGGTGGTCGCCATCTTCGATCTCCTTGCTCGTTACGAACTCTGCAGGTGAGACGGGAGGCTCGTCGAGATCTCATCGCTCGCGCCGCCTATGTGTCGCACGTCACTCGGTGAACGTTACCGACCGGAACCCCCGCCCAGGGCATTATCTCGCGCTCGTGACCGCGATGAGCGCACACCTCGCGCATGACATCGCCGCTGCTACGGACGCCTTCGAACAGACCGGCGAGCGACCTCGTCGTAGCCGCGAACAACGCCACCTTCTGCACCCCCACCTGCGGGCCGGGCAACCACATACGTGAGCGAGCCGGGGGGTGCAGAGCCGGTACTTATCTACAAGTTGCCGAATCCGGTCCTAGACGAGTGATTCCTAAGGTCAGTGGTCGTAGGCGGTCAGTGATCGGCTGGTCGGGGCGTTGGTGGTGAGGTTGTGCCAGATCGCGGCGGCCAAGGCGAGGAGTCGTTGGGCGGTCCGGGCGAACAGGCCGGTGCGGGTGCGTGCGCCGTGGGCTTCGAGGGAGAGCTGTCCTGTGCAGATGTCGTAGACCGATTCGATGAGTTGACGGATCCCGCCAAGGTGCCCGTTGCGGTGGGTTTCGCCTTTGCGGTCGGGACGCACGAATGCCACGCCCTCGAGCGCGGCCAGTCTGTGGAACTCTTTGCCCGCCAATCCTTTATCGCCGATCAATATGCAGTCGAGCGGTAGCAGGGCACGGTCGCGGGCGTGACCGATCAGTTCGACAGCGACGTCGCGTTCACCGATTTTCGGGTCGGCGAGGCACCAGGCGATCGGCATGCCGTGGGCCGTGGTGATCAGATACAGCTTCACACCCCAGTACCAGCGTGACAGTGCGGCGCAGTAACCGTAGTTGGCGAACCCGGCCAGCGCGGATCGTTTGACGGTGGGCACCGAGGTGCCACACGGAATCGGAGTGGCATCGATGAACCGGAACTGGTCACTGGTGGTCGATACGTGGGCGGCCAGTTGCTCGATGGTCGCGGCGATCAAGGGCCCGGCCGCGTTGATCCGCTTGTTGTAGCCGGGCTGGTGGGGCAGGTACGGAAACAGTGTGCCCAGACGGGCGTGACAGAACCGCAGCCAGTGGTGCTGGGACGGAAAACCCAGCAAAACCTGGGCCACTGCCAGGCAGATCAGCTCGGCATCGGTCAGCTTCTTCGGCCGCCCCGGCCGCCGCGAGTGCGTCTCCACCACGTGGTCATCGACATGGACGTAGAGTGCGGTCAGGAGGGTATCGAGGTCTGTCTTCACAAACCGACGTCGATACCCTCCGCCACGCCAAAACTCGAGCCCCTCACGCCTCGAACCGATTAGAAATCACTCATCTAGTGTCCTGCGTCGGGAATTAGTTTTCTAATTCTTGGGTTGTGAGCGGTGTGTCGGCGTGCTGGTTCGCCACGGGGTGGTCATGCTGGTGGT
>NZ_JBKOOL010000167.1:0-12368 GCF_046764065.1 Nocardia sp. NPDC002869 | reverse complement strand
CACCGCAGCTCCCGCCATCCGCGTTGTTATAGGATTTTACTGGTGTTCTGAGGTGTGCTCTTCCGAGCCCGCGCGCCGGAGGCGCGCCAAAAACACAGCACCTTCACGAGCAGGCCCGCATCTCGGCTATCGCGTGCCGGTGTCGTGTACCCACCTCATAGGGTCCGGTCCGCCTCTCCGCGGTCGTGAGCCGGCCCGCTTTTCGCCGTCGCGGGTCGGCCCACTTTCACCGACCTTTGTGTGCTGTTTTCAGGCCCGGGCGAAGGCGAGCGTTTCCCCGGCGACGCCGTGCAGCCACAGCGTGTTGCAGACGGCGGCCAGTTCCGGCAGTCCCTCCTCGATGGTGGCGAAGACATTGCCGGGCACCCAGCCCAGATCGCCGTTGATGAGCAGGTTGTTGCGGCCGTAGAACAGGGCGAGATCGGTGGCGCCCTGCTCGTGGTGGGCGGTCGACCCCGGTTCGTACCCGTAGGCGGGATTGCCGATCTCCCAAGGTTCGAAGTCGAACAGGCAGACGTCACCCGGGATCGGGGTGACCGTGGGGTTCTCCCGGTGCGGGGCGCCGGGGATACGGGGCACCAGCGTATACAGCTCGTTGCGGGCGTACTTGGCGTGGAAGGCATCCCCTTCCTGGGGGAGGGCCTCCCATACCGCGGCGCAGGTGCGCGGCGCTTCGTCGTCGAGCAGGCGGGCGCGGCAGGTGAGTCCGGTCTTGGTGAGGGTGATCGTGAGGTAGCGGGCCATCGATCCGTCCTGGGCGTCGTACGGGTGGGGTCGGCGACGTTGCCGGAGGTTTCGCGAGGTGGGTCAGCTGCCCAGTTCGGCGAGGACCTCGGACCAGATGGTCAGGGCGTCGTCGATCTGGGCCTCGGAGACGATGAGCGGCGGGATCATCCGCACCACGTTCATATGGGCGCCGCAGGTCAGTAGCAACAGGCCCTTGGGGGCGGCCAGCTGCTGTGCGGCGGTGGCGGTTTCCCGGTCCGGGGTGCCGTCGGGGGTGATGAACTCCGAACCCACCAGCAGGCCGAGGCCCCGGACGTCGCCGACGGCTTTCGTGTCGGCCGCGCGCACACCGGCCAGCAGCTGTTCACCGCGGACCGCCGCGTTCTCGACCAGCCCTTCCGATTCGATCACGTCCAGGGTGGCCAGGGCGGCCGCGCAGGCCACAGCGTTACCGCCGTAGGTGCCGCCCTGCGATCCGGGCCACGCCTTACTCATCAACTCTGCCGAAGCGGCGATCCCGGAGATGGGGAAGCCGCTGGCCAGCCCCTTCGCCATGGTGATCACATCGGGGTGGACGTCGAAATGCTGGTGGCCGAAGAACTTGCCGGTGCGGCCGAAGCCGGTCTGGATCTCGTCGAAGATCAACAGGATGCCGTAGCGGTCGGCGCGTTCGCGCAGGCCGTGGAAGAACTCGCGGTTGCCGGGGATGTAGCCGCCCTCGCCGAGTACGGGCTCCACGATGAACGCGGCTGTTTCCGCGGGGGAGGTGAGGGTGGCGAAGAGGTAGTCGAGTTCGCGCAGCGCGAAGGCGGTGGCCTCGGCCTCGGCCCAGCCGTACCGGAAGGCGGTGGGGAAGGGCGCCACGTGTACGCCCGACATCAGGGGGCTGAAACCGGCGGAGAAGCGGGTGCCGGAGGTGGTCATGGTGGCGGCGGCGACGGTGCGGCCGTGGAAACCGCCGTGGAAGACGATCACATTGGGCCGGCCGGTGGCCTGGCGGGCCAGCCGCAGCGCCGCTTCGACGGCTTCACTGCCGGAGTTGGCGTAGAACACCGAGTCGAGGCCCGCGGGCAGCACGGTGCCCAGGCGTTCGGTCAGTTCCAGCATCGGCCGGTGCATCACGGTGGTGTACTGCCCGTGGATCAGCTTGCCGATCTGCTCCTGCGCCGCCGCGACGACCCGGGGATGGCAGTGGCCGGTGCTGGTGACGCCGATACCGGCGGTGAAGTCGAGAAACCGGCGGCCGTCGACATCGTAGAGATAGCAGCCGGCGCCGTGATCGACGGTGACCGGTGTGGCCTGCTTCAGGATCGGGGAAAGTTCGGCCATGGTGTTCCGCCTCCCGGGACAGTCGGTGCGGCGCGCCGGACCGACGGGTGTGCGAAGCCGAGTGGAAGCCACTCGGAAATTGTCGGATTGTTGACAATATGAATAGCACGTCGGCACTGCCCGCGGCAATGGTTCACGCCGTGCGGGTCGTCGATGTATCCGTTCGGCCGGCCTGTCGTCGCCCACGTGTCGCGCGGCGGTGCGTTAGGTGCGTGCCCCGGCCGTCCGCTCCGATCGTGGCGGGCCCGGGCTCATTCCCGCAGCCAGATGGCCTCGGCGGCGATACTGCCCAGATCGGTCAGGGATTCCTCGCGCCCGATCCGCACCGCGATGGTGCCCGCGAAATCTCGCCGCTCCACCACGACGATCACGGTGTCCAGGGCGATACCCACCGAATCGAAATACCGCAGCATCTCCGGATCGGAATCGGAGATACGGGCCACCCGGCCCGACTCGCCGGCCTCGAAATCGCTCAACCGGCGCGCGGGCGGCGTGGGCACCGCCCCGTCCACCGACGGGATCGGGTCGCCGTGTGGATCCCGGTCGGGAAACCCGAGTTTCGCGTCGATCCGGGCCATCAGCAGATCCGAGACCGCGTGTTCGAGGATCTCCGCCTCGTCGTGCACCTCGTCCCAGCCGTAACCCAGCTCGCTCACCAGGAAGGTTTCGATCAAACGGTGCCGGCGCACCATATCGATGGCGGCGCGGCGGCCGTCCTCGGTCAGGGTGATGGAGCCGTACCGGGCGTGCTCGACCAGGCCCTGGTCCGATAATTTGCGCACGGCCTCCGAGACCGTGGAGGCGGAGACGCCGATCCGCTCGGCGAGCAGTTTGGTACTCACCCGCTCCTGCGACCACTCCTGGGCGGTCCAGATGACTTTCAAATAGTCCTGGGCCACCGACGACAGTCCCGGAGCGACCGATTCCCCGGCGTCGGCGAGGTCCCGTCGGGTGGCGATATCTCGTTTTCCGGGCACAATCACGAGCTTAAGCATTTCCGGGGCGATACACCTAGATGGCGCTGGTGGGCGTAGCCCATCCGCAGTCCGCGCACGGCCGGAGCGGATGCGGAGGTACGCCGAGGTTCTGGTTCGGGGGGTGGTGGGGTGTGGTTGCCGGCATGTGGACGCGCACGGCCGGAGCGGATGCGGAGGTACGCATTTTGCACCGTCTCCGGGAAACCCGGTGTTCGCCCGGGTGTTGCGCAGTCGAACACCGGTCGCACCCGAATACGGTACGGCCGCATGTTTGCGTAGGCTTGGCGTCTGTGCAGAGGTGGCGAAGTCTCGACGACGTACCCGCGGACTGGGGGCGGTGCGTTCTCACGATCGGCGTGTTCGACGGTGTTCATCGCGGACACGCGCAGTTGATCAGCCGGGCGGTGAAGTCCGCTGCCGCCCGTGATGTCCCGGCGGTACTGATGACTTTCGATCCGCACCCCATGGAGGTGATCCGGCCCGGTTCCCATCCGGCGCAGCTCACCACGCTCACCCGGCGCGCCGAACTCGCCGAGGAGCTGGGCGTCGATGTCTTCTGTGTCATGCCCTTCACCCACGACTTCATGAAGCTCACCCCGGGCGAGTACGTGCACGACCTGCTCGTGGAGCGGTTGCACGTCAGCGAAGTGGTGGTCGGCGACAATTTCACCTTCGGCAAGAAGGCCGCGGGCACCGTGGACACCATGCGCGAACTCGGCGGCCGGTTCGGGTTCGAGGTCGACGGCGTGACCTTGCTGGGCGAGCATGCCGTCACCTTCTCCTCCACCTATATCCGCGCCTGTGTCGACGCCGGCGATATGGCCGCCGCCGCCGAGGCGCTGGGCCGTCCGCACCGGGTCGAGGGTGTGGTGGTGCGCGGCGACGGCCGCGGCCGCACGCTGGGCTTTCCCACGGCCAATGTCGCACCTCCCATGCATGCCGCCATCCCGGCCGACGGGGTCTACGCGGGATGGTTCACCGTGCTGGGCCCCGGGCCGACCATCGGCACCGTGACGCCCGGCGAGCCCGTGATGGCCGCGATCTCGGTCGGTACCAATCCCACCTTCTCCGGCCGGGCCCGGACGGTCGAGGCCTATGTCCTGGACCGCGAGGCCGATCTCTACGGGCAGCATGTGGCCGTGGATTTCGTGGACCATCTGCGCGGCATGCGGAAATTCGATTCGGTCGACGAACTGGTCGCGGTCATGGGCCGGGATGTGGCCGCGACCCGCAAGATCCTCGGTTCCGAAAGCTGAACCCGGCCCGGCGCGGGCGGGCGGTGACGGCTCGGGTAGAGTCGCCCGTCGGGTCTGCTGCGGTCCGCGGCGGCGCCCATCCCGGATATCCGGCCGGATCAACACGATATGCGCTGTCGGCGAATATCGAGTGCTGCGGTCACCGGGTCCTTGTGCGCGGAACTGAGAAACAGGAGTGGATGCCCCATGGCGCTGACCACCGAGCAGAAGAAGACCATTCTCGCGGAGTACGGTCTGCACGAGACGGACACCGGTTCGCCGGAGGCCCAGATCGCGCTGCTGACCAAGCGTATCTCCGATATCACCGAGCACCTGAAGGTGCACAAGCACGATCACCACACCCGCCACGGGCTGATGGCGCTGATCGGTCGCCGCAAGCGGCTGTCGAAGTACCTGCAGAACAACGACATCAACCGCTACCGCAGCCTGATCGAACGGCTCGGCCTGCGGCGCTGATCGATCTTGAACACGCCCGGTTCGATGAGCCGGGCGGCACGTATGCCGACGGGGCGCATACAATCGCCTCGTCGGCATTTTCGTGTACCGGGGGTCTCCCGGGCACGGAACGACAGAACCAGCCGTGCACACCCGCGCTCGTGGCGTCGGTCTTCGGTAGTGGCTTTTCGGCCCGGACGTGATGCGCCGGAGAGCTTCGATCGATGACCGCCTCCGCGTCGCCGGCTCCAAGGGGAGCCCGGCCGGGTGTACGCGCCGCAGCACGAATACGGCCACCGCTGACCCCGACGGTCACCGCGGTTCCGCCGACGCGCCGCGTTCGAACCTGGTACGGCTGACACAGCCGGATCGCGCCACCGGGCGCTGTATCCGGCGAGACGAGAGGTTGAGAACAGAGAAATGCCAGAAACGATTGAACGCTCGAAGAGCTCGGCCATCGAGGTCGAACCGGGTGTTTTCGAATCCGTCGCGCTGATCGACAACGGCGCGTTCGGCACCCGCACGGTTCGCTTCGAGACGGGCCGGCTCGCGAAACAAGCCGCCGGATCGGTCGTCGCCTACCTGGACGACGAGACCATGCTGCTGTCGGCGACCACCGCCGGTAAGCACCCCAAGGACCAGTTCGACTTCTTCCCGCTGACCGTCGATGTCGAGGAGCGGATGTACGCGGCGGGCCGGATCCCCGGTTCGTTCTTCCGCCGTGAGGGCCGTCCCTCCACCGACGCGATCCTCACCTGCCGGCTGATCGACCGGCCGCTGCGCCCGTCGTTCGTCGACGGCCTGCGCAACGAGATCCAGGTCGTGGTGACCGTGCTGAGCCTGGATCCCCAGGATCTCTACGATGTGGTCGCCATCAACGCGGCGTCGGCGTCCACCCAGATCTCGGGCCTGCCGTTCTCCGGTCCGGTCGGCGGCGTGCGCGTCGCCCTGATCAATGATCCGGCCGCGGGTACCGCCGCGGGTGGCCAGTGGGTCGCCTTCCCGACCGTCGAGCAGCTGGAGAAGGCTGTTTTCGATATGGTCGTGGCCGGCCGGGTCACCGACACCGGTGATGTGGCGATCATGATGGTCGAGGCCGAAGCCACCGACAATGTGATCGCGCTGATCGACGGTGGCGCGCAGGCGCCGACCGAGGCCGTGGTCGCCGAGGGACTCGAGGCCGCCAAGCCGTTCATCGCGCGGCTGTGCCGGGCGCAGCAGGACCTGGCCGAGCTCGCGGCCAAGCCCACCGAGGAATTCCCGCTCTTCCCGCCGTATGCCGACGACGCGTACGCCGCCGTCGAGGACGCCGCGAAGGCGCCGCTCTCGGAGGCGCTGGGCATCGTCGGCAAGCAGGAGCGCGACGAGAAGATCGACGAGATCAAACTCGAGGTGCTGTCCCGCCTCGGCGAATCGTTCGAGGGCCGGGAGAAGGAGCTGGGGGCCGCGTTCCGCTCGGTCACCAAGAAGCTGGTCCGGCAGCGCATTCTCACCGACGGTTTCCGGATCGACGGCCGCGGTCTGGCCGATATCCGGGCGCTGTCGGCCGAGGTCGCCGTGGTGCCGCGGGCCCACGGTTCGGCGCTGTTCGAGCGCGGCGAGACCCAGATCATGGGTGTGACCACTCTCGATATGGTCAAGATGGCGCAGCAGGTCGATTCGCTCGGCCCGGAAACCTCCAAGCGCTATATGCACCACTACAACTTCCCGCCGTACTCGACCGGTGAAACCGGCCGTGTCGGTTCGCCCAAGCGCCGCGAGATCGGCCACGGCGCGCTGGCCGAGCGGGCGCTGATCCCGGTGCTGCCGAGCCAGGAGGAGTTCCCGTACGCGATCCGGCAGGTGTCGGAGGCGTTGAGCTCCAACGGTTCGACCTCGATGGGTTCGGTCTGCGCCTCGACCCTGTCGCTGCTCAACGCCGGTGTGCCGCTGAAGGCGCCGGTTGCGGGTATCGCCATGGGCCTGGTGTCGGACACCGTCACCAACGAGGCCGCCGCGCAGGAGGTCCGCTATGTGGCGCTGACCGATATCCTCGGCGCCGAGGACGCCTTCGGCGATATGGACTTCAAGGTCGCCGGCACCCGGGGTTTCGTCACCGCCCTGCAGCTCGACACCAAGCTGGACGGTATCCCCTCGCAGGTGCTGGCCGGTGCGCTGAGCCAGGCGCACGACGCCCGCACCACCATCCTGGATGTGATGGCCGAGGCCATCGCCACCCCGGACGAGATGAGCCCGTACGCGCCGCGCGTCACCGCCATCAAGATCCCGGTCGACAAGATCGGTGAGGTCATCGGCCCCAAGGGCAAGATGATCAACCAGATCACCGAGGACACCGGCGCCAATATCTCCATCGAGGACGACGGCACCGTGTTCGTCGGGGCCACCGACGGCCCGTCGGCGCAGGCGGCGATCGACGCGATCAACGCGATCGCCAACCCGCAGTTGCCCAAGGTCGGCGAGCGGTTCCTCGGCACCGTGGTCAAGACCACCGCCTTCGGTGCGTTCGTCTCGCTGCTGCCGGGTCGGGACGGCCTGGTGCACATCTCCAAGCTGGGCAACGGCAAGCGCGTGGCCAAGGTCGAGGACGTGGTGAACGTCGGCGACAAACTGCGCGTGGAGATCGCCGATATCGACAACCGCGGCAAGATCTCGCTGATCCCCGTCGACGAGACCGCCGACGAAGCGCCCGCCGATGCGGACGCGGCGGCGACCGAGTAGTACTGGTCGTGTGACGGAGCAGAAAACGACGGCCCCCCTGCGCCCGAGTGGGCAGGGGGGTTCGTCATCGGCGTGGCGGATCGGCGAAACGGTCGATATCGACTACGGAGTACGGCGTACCGTCCTGCCGGGTGGTCTGCGCGTGGTGACCGAGCACGTACCCGGCGTGCGTTCGGCGTCCGTCGGCGTATGGGTGGGGGTCGGCTCGCGCGACGAGGGCCCGACCGTCGCCGGTGCCGCGCATTTCCTGGAACACCTGCTGTTCAAGGCCACGCCGAGCCGTTCGGCGCTGGATATCGCCGAGGCCATGGATGCCGTCGGCGGTGAACTCAACGCGTTCACCGCCAAGGAACAGACCTGCTACTACGCCCACGTGGTGGACGAGGATCTGCCCCTGGCGGTGGATCTGGTCACCGATGTGGTGCTCAACGGACTCTGCCGGGCGGCCGATGTCGATGTGGAGCGGCAGGTCGTGCTGGAGGAGATCGCGATGCGCGACGACGACCCGGAGGATCTCGTCGGTGACGCCTTCCTCACCGCGCTGTTCGGTGATCACCCGATCGGCCGCCCGATCATCGGCTCGGTGGAATCCATCGAGGGGATGCGCGCGAGCCAGCTGCGTTCCTTTCATCAGCGCCGCTACACCCCCGACCGGATGGTCGTCGCGGTCGCGGGCAATATCGAGCACGAGCACACCGTGGAACTGGTACATCGCGCGGTCGCCGGCCGGCTCGACCCCGGCGCGCTGCCCGCGCCGCGGCGCGAGGGCCGGTTCCGTAGCCGGGACGAGCCGAGGCTGACCTGGTCCAACCGGGACAGCGAACAGGCGCATCTGGTGTTCGGGGTGCGGGCCTATGGCCGCCACGAAGGACAGCTGCGGTGGCCGCTGTCGGTGCTCGACACGGTGATCGGCGGCGGCCTGAGTTCCCGGCTGTTCCAGCGGATCCGGGAGGAACGAGGGCTCGCCTACTCGGTGTACTCCAGTGTGGATACCTTCGCCGATACCGGCGCGTTCTCGGTGTACCTGGGCTGCCAGCCGGAGAATCTCGGTGAGGTGGCGACGCTGGCCCGCGGGGTGCTCGAGGAGATCGCCGCGGACGGTATCACCGATGCCGAATGCGCCCGGGCCAAGGGTTCGCTGCGCGGCGGGCTGGTGCTGGGTCTGGAGGACTCGGCGTCCCGGATGAACCGGATCGGCCGCAGTGAGCTCAGCTACGGCAACCACCGCAGTGTGTCCGAGACGCTGGCCCGGATCGACGCGGTGACCACCGAGGAGGTCGGCGAGGTCGCGGCGGCGCTGCTGTCCCGGCCGTTCGCCGCGTCGGTGGCGGGGCCGTATCAGCGGGTCCGCGATCTCCCGGCGCCGGTGCGCCGACTCGCCGCGAGCTGAACGACTCGGCTCGAATAGCGGGTCTCGCCCGGTTCGGTGCTTCAGGCGGCAGTATCGCTGGGTCGCCGAGCCGGCCGCCTCGTCCGCTCGGCGGTCAGTCGTCTCGGCGGGGGGCCGCGCGATTGGCGGCGCCGACGATGGAGTCCAGCAGGCCGGGCAGGGCCCGGTCGAGGTCGCCGGTGCGCAGTCGCTGATGGGTCTGGCCGTCGATCATCAGGCGTTCGATGACACCGGCTTCGCGCAGCACCTTGAAGTGGTGGGTGGCGGTCGATTTGTTGATCACTTCGTAGAGGGCGGCGCAGCGTACGGCGTCGTCCGCGTTGTGCAGGCGGCGGACCATTTCCAGGCGCACGGGGTCCTGGAGCGCGGCCAGCACCACAGGGAGCGGGGCCACCGGGGTCGGGGTATCCGTGGTCGGTGTGGTCTGCGTCATGATCTACTCGCTAGGGTTTGATGATCATCGAACCTAGGTTTAGGCTCGATGCAGTTCGATCAACGTCAAACTTACCTGTTTCGGGGTTCTCATGGCAGCGACAGCGGCGGTACTCACCGACGACAGAACGATCCAACCCTGGGCCTACGGTCTCGTCCTCGGTGCGACGGGGGTCGCGCTCGGGGTCTCCGGTGTACCGGCCCCGCTCTACGGTCTCTACGAACAGCAGTGGCATCTCTCCCCGCTGACCACCACCGTCGTCTTCGCGGTCTACGCGATCGCGGCCCTCGGCGCCGTCCTCGTCTCGGGCCGGATCTCCGATGTGGTCGGGCGCAAACCCGTCCTGCTCGGGGCGTTCGCGGTGATGATCGCCGGCCTGGTGGTGTTCGTACTCGCCGATACCGTGCCCATGCTGCTGCTCGCCCGCGCCCTGCACGGGATGGCCGTCGGCGCCACCGTGGTCGCCGGGGCGGCGGCGCTGCTCGACCTGCGGCCGCATCGCGGCGCTCGCTCGGGTCAGCTCACCGGCGTCGCGTTCAATGTGGGTATGGCGGTGGCCATCATGGGCTCGGCGCTGCTGGCCCAGTACGCCCCCCATCCGCTGCGCACACCGTATGTGGTGATCAGCATTGTCTGCCTGCTCGTCACCGCCGGGGTACTGGCATTACGCGAACCGCACGCGGCGCGGGTCGCCGGCCGGATCCGTATCGCCCGGCCCGCCGTACCCCGCGAGATCCGCGCCGACTTCTGGTTCGCGGCGATGGGGGTCATGGCCGCGTGGTCGGTGCTCGGCGTGCTGCTGTCGCTGTATCCCTCGCTGGCCGCGCAGCAGACCGGTATCCACAATCTTGTCTTCGGCGGGGTCGTGGTGGCGGCGACCGCGACGGCGGCCGCGCTAGTCCAGTTGTTCGCCACCGCCATCCCGGCCCGGCGCGCGGCCGTCGGCGGCGATATCGGAATGGCCGTCGCCCTGGTCCTGACCGTGCCCGCGCTGGGTACGCACAACTGGGTCGCGGTACTGGCGGCCGGTGTTCTGCTCGGTGCCACCTTCGGCCTCGGCTTCGGCGGGTCGCTGCGCCACCTCTCCCATGTGGTGCCCGAACACCGGCGGGGCGAGACCATGTCGGCCTACTACCTGCTCGCCTACACCTCCATGGCGCTGCCGACCGTCCTCGCGGGCTGGGCCGCCACCACCTGGGGCCTGCATACGGTGTTCCCCTGGTTCGTGGGCGTCGTCGCGGTGGCGTGCCTGGGTGCCGCGACGCTGGGATTGCGCCGCGGCACCCGGTAGGGCTATGCCGGCCATCCCCCGTAGGGCACGGTGATCAACTCCATGTAGTGACCGCTGGGGTCCAAGAAGTAGACGCCGCGCCCGCCGTCGTTGTGGTTGATCTCGCCCGCGGCTTTCTGCTGCGGGTCGGCCCAGTGCTCGAGACCGTACCGCTGGATCTTGGCGTAGGCGGCGTCGAACTCCTGCTCCGAGACCAGGAACGCGTAGTGCTGGCCCTGGATCGCGGTGATATGCGGAGGAACGTTCGCGAAATCGAACGTGACCCCGTTGCCGGTGACAAGTGGAATGAAATGGCCCCATGGGGCGCCCGGTTCCACGCCCAGGATATCGCCCCAGAATTCGGCCGATTCGCGGTTGTCACGGCATCCGACAATGGTGTGGTTGAACTGAACGGACAAAGGAATATCTCCTCGAGTCGTGATGGTCCCGACCCCGGGCTCGGTACAAGGCGGCCAACGGGAGCACCATCACGCCACAGGAGAATAGTCCGAACCGGATCATGATCGAAACCCGAGCGCGGCCTACCGTGGTGACCATGAGAATTCGTGGGGCAGTCCTGGAACGGATCGGCGCACCGGTGCCGTACGCCGAGTCGGCGCCGATCACCATCAGCGAGCTCGAGCTCGCCGACCCGGGGCCCGGCGAGATCCTGGTGCGCATCGAAGCCGCCGGCCTCTGCCACTCCGACCTCTCGGTGGTCGACGGCAACCGTGTGCGACCGGTACCGATGCTGCTCGGACACGAAGCATCGGGCAAGGTCGTCCAAGCGGGTCCCGGCGCAGACCTGCCCGTCGGGCGGCGGGTCGCGATGACCTTCCTGCCGCGCTGCGGCGAATGCGCCGGTTGCGCTTCCGGCGGCCGGACCCCGTGTATTCCCGGCAGCGCGGCCAACAACGCCGGCGAACTGCTCGGTGGCGGCCGCCGACTGCACCGCGACGGCGCCGAAGTACAGCACCATCTCGGGGTCTCCGGGTTCGCGACCCACGCGGTGGTGGACCGGCGGTCCGTGGTGCCGGTGGACGACGACGTGCCGCCGGAAGTCGCCGCCGTGCTCGGCTGCGCGGTCCTGACCGGCGGCGGTGCCCTGCTGAACTCGGCGAAACCCGCCGCGACCGACCGGGTCATGGTGGTGGGCCTCGGTGGCGTGGGTATGGCGGCCGTCCTGGTGGCGGTCTCCCTGGGTGTCCAGGAGGTGATCGCCGTCGACACGGTCCCGGACAAACTGGCGCTGGCCCGCGAACTCGGGGCCGGGAGCGCGTACACGCCCGCCGAAGTCGCCGACCGGGGTGTCCAGGCGGAAGTCGTCGTCGAAGCGGTCGGCTCCGCCCGGGCCTTCGAGAGCGCGGTCGCGGCCACTGCGCCCGGCGGTGTCACCGTGACGGTGGGCCTGCCCGCCCCCGACGCCCGCGCGACCATCTCACCCCTGGGCTTGGTGGCCCAGGGCCGTTCGATCGTCGGCAGCTATCTCGGTTCGGCGGTCCCCTCGCGTGATATCCCCGAGTACGTCCGGATGTGGCGGGAGGGGAGCCTCCCGGTGGAAAAACTCATCTCCGCCCGGATCGGACTGGCGGATATCAACGGTGCCATGGACGAACTCGCCGCCGGCCATGCCCTCCGCCAGGTGATTGTTTTCTGAGCTGCGTTCCTCTGCCCCGCCCGGGGTCCTTACTCCCGCGGCAGACCCGGTGCCGAGTCTTACGCGGCCCTCGAAGGGTCGAGGCCCGTCCCGCCTTCAGGCCTCGAAGTGCATGCGCGAAGCGCGAGTCTCGAGGCCTGAACGGCGGGACCGAGGGGGCCTCGACCCGATCGGAAG
>NZ_JBKOOL010000166.1:0-12495 GCF_046764065.1 Nocardia sp. NPDC002869 | reverse complement strand
GAGGCCCCTCGGAAACAACAAGACAGAACGTGACCCCGCCCGGCGCTCCGGGCGGGGTCACGTCGTGACGGTTACCAGATCTTGACCCGCTCCTCGGGCGCCAGGTAGAGGGCGTCGTCGGGGGTCAGGTCGAACGCCTCGTGGAAGGCGTCGATATTGCGGACCACCGCATTGCAGCGGAACTCCGCGGGGGAGTGCGGGTCCACCGCGAGTCGGCGGATCGCTTCCTCCGGCCGCGCTTTGGTCCGCCAGACCTGCGCCCAGCCGAAGAACACCCGCTGCAGTCCGGTCAGGCCGTCGATCACCGGGGCTTCCTGCCCGTTCAGCGAGATCCGATACGCTTCCAGCGCGATGGAGAGTCCGCCCAGGTCGCCGATGTTCTCACCGATCGTGAACTCACCGTTCACGGTGTGCTCGTCGGACAGATCGGCGGGGGAGAGCACGTCGTACTGGTCGATCAACGCTCGCGTGCGCTTCCCGAACTCGGCGCGATCGGTATCGGTCCACCAGTCGACCATATTGCCGTCGCCGTCGTATTTGGCGCCCTGGTCGTCGAAGCCGTGCCCGATCTCGTGCCCGATCACCGCCCCGATCCCGCCGTAGTTGGCGGCGTCGTCGGCGTTCATATCGAAGAACGGCGGCTGCAGGATGGCGGCCGGGAAGACGATCTCGTTCATTCCCGGGTTGTAGTAGGCGTTCACGGTCTGCGGGGTCATGAACCATTCGTCCCGGTCCACCGGGCCGCCGAGCTTGTTCAGGTCCCGGTCGTGGTCGACGGCGTAGCCGCGGCGGTAGTTGCCGACCAGGTCGGCCGGCGCCACGGTGAACGCGGAATAGTCGCGCCAGCGCTCGGGGTAGCCGATCTTGGGCGTGAACTTGTCCAGTTTCGCCAGCGCCGCCTGCCGCGTCGCCGGGCTCATCCACTCCAGCTCGGCGATATTGCGGCGGTAGGCCTCGCGCAGGTTCTCCACCAGCCGCACCATCGCGGCCTTGGCCTCGGGCGGGAAGTGCTCGGCCACATACAGTTTTCCCACGGCTTCACCGAGCAGGTCCTGTACCAGCGACACCCCGCGCTTCCACCGCTCGCGGTTCTCCTGGGCGCCGGTCAGCGTGCGGCCGTAGAAATCGAAACTCTCCTCGACCACTGTCTCGGTGAGATAGGGCGCGCGGGACCGCAGCACCCGCCACTGCGCCCACAGCCGCCACTCCTCGAGCGATTCCGATGCCCACAGCTGCGCGAAGGTCCGGAGGAAGTCGGGTTGCCGGACCACCAGCTCGGCCAGGAGGTCCGGGCCGCCACCCGTGACGCCTTCGGCGAGACCGTCGGCCCAGGCGGTCCAGTCGAATTCCGGATGCGCGGCCGCCAGGTCGGTGAAAGTGGTGAGGTTGTAGCTCAATTCGGCGTCACGACGGCGCACTACATCCCAGTGCCCGGCCGCGAGTTTGCGTTCGAGTTCGAAGACGCGGCTGCCCACCGGGCCCCCCGGCAGCAGCTCCGCGATCCGCGGATCGGCCGCCGCCAGTGCGAACATCCGGTCGATATGTGCGATATAGCGCTCCCGCACCTCGGCGTACTCGTCGGAGCGGTAGTAGGACTCGTCGGGCAGCCCGATCCCGGACTGCGTCGCGTAGACGAGGTAGCGCTGGGAGTTCTTGTCGTCGGTATCGACGTAGACAGCGACCGCACCGGAGACCCCGACCCGCTGCAGCCGGCCCAGCAGCCCGGCGAACTCACCCCGGTCGGTGGTCCGCGCCGGCGCGGCCAGTTCTTCGACGACGGGGGACAGACCCACGGACTCGACCGCGTCGGTGTCCATGAAGGAGGCGTAGAGGTCGGCGATCTTACGGGCGTCGCTGCCGGGCTCCCCCGTGGCATTGCGGATGATCTCCTGCACATCCAGCTCCGCCCGGTCGAACAGGGTACGGAACGCGCCGTCGACCGCCCGGTCGGCCGGGATCTCGTACTCGGCCAGCCAGGCGCCGTTGACGTGTGTGAACAGGTCATCCTGTACCCGGACGGCCGGGTCGAGATGGGTCAGATCGATACCGGAGGGGCTCGTCACGTCGGAAGTCACAGAACCCAGTATGCCGGTGCCGGGCCGGTCCGAGTGGGATACCGGACCGGCCCGCCCGTTCAGTTGGTGGGCTCCGGTGGAGCGATCGTCACCCCGTACTGGTCCTCGATACGCTGGTTGAACTCGTCTTCGCACCGCGACACCGCGCTCTGGTCACCGCCCGCGTTGCTGACGCAGTCGACGAAGTCGCGGCCACCCGAATCCGACCAGATGCCCCAGCCGACGATGCCGACGACGATCACTCCGGCGAGGGCGAGCACGCCCAGGATCAGGCCGATCACCGCCATGACCCCGCCGCCGCCGGTGCCGCGATTCGCCTTCACCAGGGCGATCACACCGAGGATCACCGCGAGGAGCCCGAAGAGGATGCCGCCGACGATCGTCCAGAAGCTCAGTACGCCGAGGATGCCGAGGACCAGCGCGGCGATCGCCATCCCCTTGCGTTTCGGCGATTCCTGCCAGTACTCGGGTTGCCCGCCGGTGCCGGGGTAGGGCCCCGGTTCGGGATAGCCCGGGGGCGGTGGATAGGACATACGTTCCTCCTCAGCTGAGCTGGTCGAGACCCTGCCGTAACGCTCGAGCGATCTCGGTCCGCATATCATTGTCGAGGGTCGATCACCTACGGGTCGACCCCTATCCGGACTTTTCGGACGTTAGCTGGCGCCGAGCCGGGCATGCATCTCCCAGATCAGCACTTCCGCCGGTTCCCGCGCGATCAGCCGCTGGCCGCCGGAAAAGGTCAGGCGCACGGCGTCACCCGTGTCCAGCAGGCCCACACCCTCCATCTCGACCGACCCGCGGGCGACGAATACGTGGAGGTAGGGCGCCTCGGGCAGTTCCACCGACGCCTGCGCGTCCGGCGCCGATTTCGCCACGTGCAGCGCCGAATGCGAGCTGTTGATGGCGATGGCGGTGCGGTCGCGGTACCGCGGCAGCCCGGACGCGACGGTCACCAGGCCACCCGCGGCCAGCTGGTCGTCGATTTCGAGTTGCTGGTACCCCGGCTCGATCCCGGGTTCGTCGGGCAACACCCACATCTGCACGAAATGCACCGGTTCGTCGTGTTCGGGCCGGTTGCCGTCGATCCGCCACGAATCGTTCTTCTCCGAATGCCGGATGCCGGTACCGGCACTCATCCGCTGCGCGAGCCCCGGGTATATGACGCCACTGTGACCGAGCGAATCCTGATGAACCAGGGACCCCTCGAGCACCCACGTCACGATCTCCATATCGCGGTGCGGATGGGTATCGAACCCCTGGCCCGGCAGAACGATATCGTCATTGTTCACCAGCAGCAGGCCGTGATGGGTGTTCTCGGGGTCGTAGTGGGCGCCGAAGGAGAACGAATGCTTGGAATCGAGCCACGATATCCGGGTCTTCAGACGGTCACCCGCACGATGCACATCGATATGCGGCGTCGGCAGCGTGGACATCGCACGACTCCTTTCCGGCTCGGGCACAATTACCTTTCCCGCATGTAGTACCTCGGCGATACCACGACCTCGTCGATTGTCAGCTCTGGGCATTTTACGCGAGCGACCTCGGGGTGAACGGCCGATGAGCAACCGGGGCGGTAATAGCGGTGTGGCACACGTTTCACGAAAATGGATCTATACGGAACCGGGAGGTGAAGGATGCACCCCGAAGCACTCGCACGGACCGAGCAGCGGCTGCGTGCCGCCGCGCGGCGCGACGGCGTCACCGACCTGGTCGTCGGCGTCGCGGTGTTCCAGGACGGGAAACTGCTGGTGGTGCGCCGGGTCCCGGGTGACTATCTCGGCGGAATGTACGAGCTACCCGGTGGCGGGGTCGAATCCGGCGAATCGCTCACCGAGGGCGCGGCGCGGGAATTGCTCGAGGAAACCGGCCTGGTGGCCCGCCGGATCACCGATTTTCTCGGCTGGTTCGACTACGCCACCCGCACCAAGGCCAAGGTGCGGAAATTCAGTTTCCTGGCCGAGGCCGAACCCGGTGAGATAACGCTGGACCCGGACGAGCACGACGATTACGCCTGGATAGACGCCGGCGCGCTGGGCACCCTGCCGATGGCGCCCGATATGCGTGAGGCCGTCGATCTGCTGATCGCCGAACGCGTGTCCGGACCGGCCGGAATACCTCCGGGCCCGCGGGGCAGGTAGCGTCGCGGCGGTGTCCAGCTCTGCGCCCGAACCCACCACCACCACGGACCGGACACCGGAAGGCGGCGGGCGGCGGCATGATCTGTCGGCCTTACGCGCCGCGATCAGCGAGAGCCCCGGCGCGGTCCGGTTGACCCTGGTGCGCTTCACGAGCCAGTTCGGTGACGGCATGTTCCAGGCCGCGCTGTCCGGGGCGATCCTGTTCAACCCCGAACGGGAAACCGACCCGCTCGCCGTCGCGGCCGGTTTCGCGGTACTGCTGCTGCCCTATTCGCTGATCGGACCGTACGCGGGGGCACTGCTGGACCGCTGGGATCGGCGACTGGTCCTGCTGATCGCCAACCTGATGCGCGGCCTGCTGATCGCCGTGGTGGCGCTGGGCCTGCTCACCGGGGCCGGAGCGAGTTTCCTCCTGCTGCTGGCGCTGGCCGTGGTCGGAATCAGCCGGTTCACCGCGGCCGGTGTGTCGGCGGCGCTGCCGCGGGTGCTGGCCTCGCACCGGCTGGTGCCCGCCAACTCCGTGCTCGCGACAGTGGGCTCGGCGTGCGCGGCCGGCGGCGCGGCGGCCGCGGTGGCGGTGATCGGCGCGATCGGCGCCGGCGATACCGGTTCGGCCGTCGCCGTGGCGCTGAGTGTGACCGGTTCGGTGGCCGGAGTGGTGCTCACGGCCGGGTTCCGCCCGCGCACTCTCGGCCCGGAATCGGAACCCGGCGACACCGCGGGCGCGGTACGGGCGGTACTCGCCGGACTGCTGGTCGGCGCACGCGCGGTCCGGCATTCGGTCGATGTGTCCACCGCGATGATCGGTATCGGAACCCACCGGATCGTCTTCGGCATCAACACGCTCGTCATGGTGCTGGTGCTGCGGGAATCACCGTCGCACGGCGCGGCGGTGGACAGCGGGTTGATCGGCTTCGGTGTCGCGATCACCGCCACCGCCGCCGGAATGCTGCTGGCGGCGCTGCTGACCCCGCTGCTCATTCCCCGACTGGGCCGGCCCCGGACCGTCCTGCTGGCGCTGTCCGGTGCGATCGCGGTACAGCTGGCGCTGGTCCTGCCCACCGCCCTCACCCACGCGGCCGACAGCGTGCACCGCGCCCACCAGCTCCTGCTGGCCGGGGCGTTCCTGCTCGGGCTGGCCGGACAGACCATAAAACTCACCGGCGACGCCGCCATGCAGATGGATATCCCCGACGACCGCCGCGGCCAGGTCTTCGCCCTCCAGGACACGGTATTCAATATCGCGTTCGTCCTGGCGGTCGCGGTGACGGCACTGGTCGTCCCGGCCGACGGCCGATCCCCGGGCGTGGTCCTGGCCGGGGCGGCCTGTTACGGGATCGGCATCGTCGCATTGCTGCTCAACAACCGCAGGCGGATTCGGCGACCCGGCGACGCCGGATGAGGGAGGACAATGAAGGCACAGCCGGAAGGAGGGTGTGCCATGGGGCTGGACCTCAACAGCGACCTCGGTGAGGGGTTCGGGGCATGGAGCATGGGGGAGGACGCCGCCATGCTCGACATCGTGACCAGCGCCAATATCGCCTGCGGTTTCCATGCCGGCGATCCGTCCATCATGCGGCGCACCTGCGCGACGGCGGTGGAGAAGGGGGTGCGGATCGGGGCTCATATCGGATACCGGGACCTGGCGGGGTTCGGGCGGCGGGCCATGGCGGTAGCGCCCGCGGACCTCCGGGACGAGACGCTCTACCAGATCGGCGCGCTGGACGGCTTCGCCCGGGCGGCGGGCGACCGGGTGCGATATGTGAAACCCCACGGCGCGCTGTACCACGCCGCCGCGGCCGACGCGGCGCTCGCCGACGCTGTGCTCGCGGGCCTGCGGGACTACGATCCCGCCCTCACCCTGCTCGGGCCCGCCGGTACCCATCTCGAGAAATCGGCGCTGGCCGCCGGGACCCCGTTCGTGAGCGAGGGTTTCGCCGACCGGGCCTACACGGCCGCGGGCGGTCTCGCACCGCGCGGTACCCCGGGCGCCGTACTCGGTACCGAACCGGCGGTCGCCCAGGCGGTCTCGCTGGCGGAGAACGGTACCGCCCGGGTGCTGGGCGATGGCGGCACCGTGACGGTCTCGCCCGACAGCATCTGTGTACACGGCGACACCCCGGCCGCGGTCCGGATGGCCCGGCGGATCCGTGCCGCGCTCGAGGACGCCGGGATAGCGGTAGCGTCGTTCACCTGAACGACGGGACGGGGGTGAGGTGACGTGTCGCGAGCTCCACGAATCCGGGAAGAGACGGCGGTACGGTGTGCCGGCGACCGGGCCTTCCTGCTCATTCCGGACGATCCGGAGCGGGTCGGCCGGCTGGCCACGGAATTGGCCGGGCGTCCGGTCGCCGGGGTGGTGGACATCCTGCCCGCCGCGGAAACCGTGCTGGTGACCCTCGATTCGGTGCGCTCCGCACCTCGGGTGCGGCGTGAGCTGGAACGCGTCGTCGCGGCGGTGAGCGCGACGAAAGCCGATGTTTCCCGTGGAACATTCACGCCCGCAAGCGAACCTGTGCGGATTCCCGTGCGGTACGACGGTCCCGATCTCGATACCGTGGCCGCGCTGCTGGATCTGCGACCGGACCAGGTGATCGCCGCGCACACCGCCGCGACCTGGCAGTGTGCCTTCGTCGGCTTCGCGCCCGGCTTCGGCTATCTCACCGCCGCCGACTGGCAGTACAGCGTCCCGCGCCGCGATACGGCGCGCACCCGCATACCGGCGGGGTCGGTCGGCCTGGCCGGAGGCTGGTCGGCCGTCTATCCGCGGGTGACGCCGGGTGGCTGGCAGCTGATCGGCACCACCGCATCGGCCATGTGGGATACCGATCGAGACCCGCCCGCCCTCGTCCAGGCCGGCGCGCGGGTGCGATTCGTCGATGCGGACGCCGCCTCGTGATCGTGATCGAGCGGGTCGGTCCGGCGGCCACCGTCCAGGATCTGGGTCGCCCGGGGTGGTTCCATTCCGGCGTCGGACCCTCCGGCGCCGCGGACCGCGGGGCGCTACGACTGGCGAACCGCCTGGTAGGAAACCCGGAGGGGTGCGCCGGGATCGAAGTACTACTCGGCGGCCTGACCCTGCGCGCCGAAACCTCACTGCTGCTGGCGGTCACCGGGGCGCCCGCCCCCGCGACCCTGGACGGGACCCCGGTGGGTCACGCGAGCGTGCTGCACCTCTCGCCGGGCCGGCGCCTGCGGCTGGCCACGACGCGCACCGGGCTGCGCAGCTATATCGGGGTACGCGGAGGAATAGATGTCCCTCCGGTACTGGGCTCCCGCAGTTACGACACGCTCTCGGGCATCGGCCCGCCTCCGTTGCGCGACGGCGTAACTCTCCCGATCGGCCCACCACCCCCTGAGTGGCCGATCATCGAGCAGGCGCCACTACCCGGACCGGACGCAACGCTGGAGATACATGCCCTGCCCGGCCCCCGGGACGACTGGTTCACCGACCCGGCCGCCCTGTTCACGGGTCACTGGACGGTGAGCGCCGATACCGACCGGGTCGGGGCGCGCCTGGACCGGGCGGACGGGCCGGCACTGCGGCGGAAGTCGTCCGGCGAACTCGCCACCGAGGGTATGGCGCTCGGGTCGGTGCAGGTTCCGCCCGGCGGTCAACCGGTGGTCTTCCTCGCCGACCATCCGATCACCGGCGGTTACCCGGTGATCGCGGTGGTCACCGACGCCGATATCGACCGGGTGGCGCAGGCCCGGCCCGGTCAGCGGATCCGGTTCCGCCGCGCGGCGGGCACCGGCTGATCTCCGGCGTCCACGGACCTCACGACACGGGCGGCTCGTCCGGCGGTGCCAGCCGGGCGTGCAGGAGATACACGTTGTACGAATCCCACTCCGACATCGCCAGATACAGATCCCGCGAAGTGGACCATGGATGGAGGAAACCGCCGTAGGCCTTCGGATAGTCGGCGGTCGATACCAGCTGCACCGGTTCGGTCCAGCTACCTTGCGGGTCGGCGGCGGTCCGCAGGACGATCGCGCCGAGCGCCGGATCCAGATAGCTCATCTGCCACAGCCCGGTTCCCGGATCGACCCGCACCGACAGCTCACTGGCGATACCGGCCACCAGCGGTGTCGCCTGGTTCTCCGCCGCCGGAGCCCAGGTGCCGTGCACCCAGTACTGGTATGCCGTCTTGTTCAGCACTTCGTCCTTCGGGACCCGGGCCAGCCCGATCACCCCGATCCGACCGTTGGGCGTACCGAACATGTAGACGTGGTCGCCGTGCGGCACCATGGCCGTCACCTGGAACCGGTTGAGCCCGAACAGGTTGTCCCAGCGAGCATGCTGATCCTTCACCCAGGTGCTGCCGCCGTCGTCGGAGTAGGCGATACCGCCGTAGTTCGTCCACCACATCCCCGGAATGCGGCTCCAGCGGTTCACCGACATGAAGCTGAGGTACTGCCGTCCGCCGAGTGCGAACCCGGAGGTCGGGATGGTGGTGGTCTCCCAGTTCTTGATCTTGCGACTACCCAGCAGTTCGGCTGCGTGGCAACGGCTGTCCTGCACCATCGTATCCAGCATCAGGCCGTCGGAGAGGTCTCGGTCGGTGCTGTAGGCCAGCACATTGCTGCGCCAGTCCGGTCCGCCGACCTCACCGGCCGTCCAGCCCTTTCCGAACGTATCGCCGAAAACCATGGCGATCCGTCCCGGTTCGGTCTCCCACATCAGCCCGAGGTCGGTGCCATCGACCTGCCAGCGCATATCGGTGCGATTCGCCGACCCGTGCCCGGTGACCTGCTCGACCAGCCGCACCGCCTCGACCCGCGGTAGCGCCACCGGCGCCGCGACCGGACCGGGTTCGGCCGGATGCACGACCGGCGGCGGTGCCGGTTGCGGCGGCGCACCCTCGCCGCCCGGCACCGGATACGGGATCGGTTCGATTTCGGGTGTCACCCGGATCTCGGGTAGCCGCCACGGCATTCCGGAACCGGACGACCCCGAACTGCCGTTCGCCGAACCGCCACCCGGCGCGGCCGGGGGAGGCGCCGGGTCATCGGGTGCGGGTTCCACCGGTTTCGGTGTGTCGCGAATATCGGGGCAGGGGTTGTGGCAGGGGTCGGCGGGCAACGGATCCGGGGTGATCCGGGTGTTGTCCGGCGGCGGATCGGGTACGGGCACCGGTTGCAGCTGCGGTACCGGAACCGGGATATCGATCCGGGGAGGCACCGGCGGCGGGAGCGGGGCCGACGGATCCGGCTCCCGGGCGAGCGGATCGAAACCGGTTTCGCCACACTCGTTCACCGGCGGCGGTGCCCACGGAAACGGCGCGGCATGCGCGGGGAACGGCACGGCGACATACCCCGCGAGCACCAATCCGAGGAACGCGAGCCCGACACGACCGGGCCGCGGGCGCGGCATCACCTCGATCAAAACTTCTCGCAGTCTCTGGTCGAGTCCCATTGCCGGACCGAACCTACCCGAACCCGACAGCCTCCGCGCCGATTGATCGACGCGGGTCGTGGGTCGAGTCGCACGGGGGGTTGCGCCGCGGCCCCGACACGACAGGTGACGCGGGCGACACCGCGTGGTCCGGGCCCGGCCGACCCAGTACCCTCGACACTGATCATGGCCGCCTACTCCGATCCCCGTTCGGCCTCCCTGTTCAACGCACTATGGGCCGTCGACCTGGGTAAACGACTGTTCGAGCAGACCCGGCTGGAACAGTGGATCAGCCTGACCACCGCCTGGATGGAACCGATGGCCGACCTCGGCGCCGGGACCGTCACCGCGCTGCTCCCGGACACACTGCTCACCATGCTCAGCGAAGGCATACTGAGCCGGTTCGGCGGACAGGAGATCAGCGCGACGCTGCTGGATCATCGGCTGACCGGCACCCTGGATCTGTTGAAGGTGCGCCGGCGCGGCGCGCATTTCCAGACCAAAGCCGTACTCCGGGGGCTGCGCTGGGACGAACGGCCCATCGACGAGGTCACCGTTGTCTCGCACGAGGTCCGGCTGGTCCCGGGGGTACCGACCCGCGTCCGCGCCAACCGGGTGGATATCGAGGGCACGGTCGGCCTGGACACCGTGGTGGGCTGGCTCGCGAGCCGGCAGCGGGAATGGGAACTCTCGGTGACCGGGCCGGGGCTCATCCACGCGGTACATCACCGCAAGCGCATCACCGCCGACCTCGACGCCTCGATCACCGAGGATGTGCTGCACCTGGTCGTGCGGCGCGCCACCTGGGCCGGACTGCCCGTACCCCGGCGCTGGCGCACGATGAACCCCATCCCGATGGGGGAGCTGCCCCGGGGCGTGCGCGTGCGGTGGGCCATCCGCGACGGCGCGGTGGTGCGATTCCGGATAGAACTCGCACCGATCAGCGGCTCGTTCGACCTGGCTCAGATCCGTTCCGCGATCGTGGCCGGCACCACCCTGATCGTTTTCTGACCGGCCGGCTCATTTCTGCGTCTGCCACCACTGCTCGAGCGCCGCCTCGGCCTCGTCCCGGGTCAGCGGTCCGCGATCGAGACGCAACTCCTTGAGAAAATGCCAGGCCCGCCCGACCTCCGGCCCCGGCGGCAGCCCCAGCAATTCCATGATGGCGTTACCGTCCAGATCCGGCCGGACTTTCGCCAGGTCCTCCTGCTCCTGCAGCCGCGCGATCCGCGACTCCAGATCGTCGTAGGTGGACCGCAATGCCGCCGCCCGGCGCTTGTTCCGGGTGGTGCAGTCGGCGCGCACCAGTTTGTGCAGGCGGGGCAGCAAATCGCCGCCGTCGGTGACGTAGCGGCGGACCGCGGAATCGGTCCACTGCCCCTTGCCGTAGCCGTGGAACCGCAGATGCAGGAACACCAGCCGCGCCACATCCTCGGTGAACTGCTTCGGATACTTCAGCGCGCGCATCCGCTTGCGCACCATCTTCGCGCCCACCACCTCGTGATGGTGGAAGCTCACCCCGCCACCGGGTTCGTTGCGTTTGGTGTCCGGTTTCCCGATATCGTGCAGCAACGCCGCCCAGCGCAGCACCAGATCGGGATCACCGTCCTCCTGGTCGATGGCCTGTTCCAGCACGGTCAGCGAATGCCAGTAGACGTCCTTGTGCTGATGATGCTCGTCGATCTCCAGCTTCATCGCCGGGACCTCGGGCAGCACCCGCTGAGCCAGACCCGTCTCACACATCATGTCGATACCGTCGATCGGGTGGGCGCCGCCGATCAGTTTGTCCAGTTCGGTCCGCACCCGCTCCGCGGTGATCCGATCGATCTCCGCGGCCATCCGGGTGATCGCCGCCCGCACCCGCGGATGCACGTCGAACCCGAGCTGCGAGACGAAACGCGCCGCCCGCAGCATGCGCAACGGGTCGTCACCGAACGAGTCCTCCGGAGCCGCGGGAGTATCCAGCACACCGGCCAGCAGCGCCGCCATCCCGTCCAGCGGATCCACGAACTCCAGCGCCCCGTCGGCCGCGACCCGGACCGCCATGGCATTGACCGTGAAATCCCGCCGGACGAGATCGTCCTCCAGCGTGTCCCCAAAGCTGACCTGCGGATTCCGCGAAACCCGGTCATAGACGTCGCTACGGAACGTGGTGATCTCCAACTGCTGCCCGTTCTTGGCGGCACTCACCGTCCCGAACGCCAGCCCCCCGGTGTCCCACAGCTGATCGGCCCATCCGCGCAGCAACTCCTGCACCTGCTCCGGTCGCGCGTCGGTGGTGAAATCCAGATCCGTCCCGAGCCGCCCCAACACCGCGTCGCGCACACTGCCCCCGACCAGATACAGCTGGAAACCATGCGCGGAGAACATCTCACCGAGCGGCGTCAGTACATCGGAGAGCCCGCCCAGCGTGATCGCGGCTGCCGCGAGCAAACGGGTACGGCGATCCTGCACAACGTCGTCGGACTCGGTCGATACCACAGCAGAACCTTACCGAGTAGGAACAGCCGCAATTTTCCGGCCGACGGTATGGCCGGGCGCTTATGGGTCCGGAGAATTGCCATCGGACGGGGGTCTGTGACACCACCCGGCGGAAAAAGCCGCCGCGGACCGGTCGGCGAAATCGAGAGACGAGCTCATGACCGGAGAGGCGAGCTCGCGCAGGTAAGAAACCGGTCTGCTCACGCAAGCGAGAAGCCGGTGTGCTCACGCAAGCGAGGGGTGGTTTGGTCACCGAAGTGGGAGGGGTGGACTTGCTCGCCAAGGTCAGAAGGCGGACTCACTCGCCAAGCTGCTGTGTTTTTGGCGGCGCCTTCGGCGCCGCGGGGTTGAGGCCCCCTTGGTCTCGCCGTTTCGGCCCGGAAAAAACAGCCGTCGGGGCAATGCC